>NZ_PNOZ01000039.1:0-66380 GCF_002879555.1 Verrucosispora sp. ts21
TCGACGACCACCGGTACGACGACGGCAGGTTGCAGGTGCCCGTCGGCGGCGGAGTCGTCGGGGGCGGGGTGGTCGGCGGCGGAGTAGTGCCGGGTGGCGGGGTGGTGCCGGGTGGCGGAGTGGTGGGGGTGGTGCCGCCGGTGCAGGTCACCCCGTTGAGGGCGAAGCTGGTCGGCACCGGGTTGCTGCCGCTCCAGGACCCGTTGAAGCCGAACGAGGTGGTGCCGTTGGTGGAGATGGTGCCGTTGTAGCTGACATTGCGGGCGGTTACCGCCGCCCCGCTCTGGGTCAGCTCGGTGTTCCAGAACTGGGTGACCCGCTGCCCGGCACCGAAGGACCAGGTCAGGGTCCAACTGGTCACCGGGTCACCGAGGTTCGTGATGGTGATGTTGGCGCCGAAGCCGTCCTGCCACTGCGACGGCACCTCGTACTTCACCGAACAGCCGGCAGCCGCGGCACTGGCCGGCAGGGCCACGATGGCCGCCGAGGACGCCAGCAGCGCGACCCCGACCGATGCCAGGTACATATTGGTTCGTCTGGATCTTGGCATAGCGCAACCTCCCGGCTGACATGACCGCATCGCATTGTCGAAAGTCGATGCAGGTTAACGTTAACAGCTGCGTCCGGTACATTACGGGAGCGCTCCCATCTCATCAACCACGGTCGATGTCGATCACCTCTCCGACCCAAGTCCGAAACACGAGTTGTGGCCGGGATCGTCCACCCAGGAGCGCACCGGGACCAACGCAGCGCGGCGTCGGGACCGAGCCGGCAGGTGAACGTTCACTCACGAAGGGCACGGCAGCGATGAGACACGTCAAGGACAGATTCAGGGTCAACGCCGCTCGGGTGACGACCGGTGCCGTGCTCCTGGCATCGGCCGCCGTCGCCGTGGCGTTGCCGGCCGGCGCGGCAGCGGCCGGCTGCTCGGTCACCTACGCGGTGTCGTCACAGTGGCAGGGTGGCTTCGGCGCCAACGTGACGATCACCAACCTCGGTGACCCGGTCACCAGTTGGACGCTCAACTGGAACTACAGCGCCGGCCAGCGTGTCGCGGAGGCCTGGAACACCACGGTGAGTCAGAGCGGCGCGGCCGTCACCGCCCGCAACGTCAGCTACAACGGCACCATCCCGACCAACGGCTCGACGTCGTTCGGCTTCAACGGGACCTGGTCGGGCAGCAATCCCGACCCGACCAGCTTCACGCTCAACGGCGTGACCTGCACCGGCAGCACGACCCCCACCACACCACCGCCGCCCACCACCCCACCGCCGACCACGCCGCCGCCGACCGGCCCGGCGGACATCACGGTCAACAGCAACACCCGCTACCAGACGGTCGACGGATTCGGCGCGGCCACCCCGATCTGGGGCGGCACCTGGTCGACCTCCGACACCCAGACCCTGGTCGGCCTGGGTGCCAACCAGCTCGGCCTGTCGATCGTGCGTACCGGCATCTCGCCGGTCTCCGGCGAATGGTCGACCCAGGTCAACGCCCTGCGTACGGCGAAGTCCGCCGGGTCGAACGTGAAGATCCTCGCCTCGCCGTGGACCGCGCCGGCGGAGTGGAAGACGAACAACAGCCGGGTCAACGGCGGCAAGCTGCGCACCGACCGCTACGCCGACTACGCCAACCACCTCAACAGCTACGTGCAGTACATGCGTAACCAGGGCGTGACCATCGACGTCACCTCGGTGCAGAACGAGCCGGACTGGCACCCCGACTACGACTCGATGGACTGGAGCGGCACCGAGCTGCGCAACTTCGTCCGCGACCACGGCACCCGGGTGCAGAACACCAGACTGATGGTCGCCGAGGCGGTGAACCTGAACTACAACTACACCGACCCGACCCTCAACGACACCACCGCCCGCAACAACATCGGCTACATCGGCGGCCACCTGTACGGCACCGAGGCTTCCGGCCGGCTGCGCTCGTACCCCCTGGCCGATCAGCACAACAAGCCGGTGTGGATGACCGAGTGGAACCTGCACGCGGCCGACGGCAACGGCTCCAACATCTGGGGCAACCCCGCCAACCTGGCGGTCTGGAACGAGACGCTCGACGACATCATGCGTACGGTGCACCGGTCGATGGAGGCGAACTGGACCGCCTACATCTGGTGGTACGGCAAGCGGTACTACTCGTTCATCGGTGACGGCGAGGCCGCCTTCGGCACCACGGCAGGAGCACCCCTCAAGCGCGGGTACGCCTTCTCGCAGTACTCGAAGTACGTCCGCCCCGGCTACCAGCGGGTGGCCCTGACCAAGAGCACCAAGGCCAATCCGCTGGAAGTGACCGCCTACACCGGCGGCGGGAAGACCACCCTGGTGATCCTGAACCGCTCGACCAGCGCGGTCAACAACGCCATCATCCAGGTACCGCAGAACGTCACCCAGGCCGAGCACTACCTGACCTCGCAGAACGCCAACGCGGCAAGTCAGTCGGTCAGCGTGAACGGCGGCCAGGTGAGCGTCAACGTCGGCGCCCGCAGCATCTCCACAGTCGTCCTCACCCACTGATCAACTGATCGGAAGCGGTGGCAGCCCAGCTGTCCGATATCCCACACACCGGCCAGCCCAACTGCCACCGCTCACCGAGAGCCTGCTCAGCGGGTCAGGTGGGTGGGCAGGCTGGTCACGACGATGCCGGGGTGTCGGCGCAGGGCCCGCCGCAGTCGCTGTTCGGTGCGGTAGTGCAGCACCCGCTGCCACGGATGGTCGACCACCACGTCCGGTACGACGACGGTGATGGTCAGGTCGGGGTGGGTCAGGCGCAGTGCGCTGGCGTACCCGGCGAGCGGTTGGATGATCACGCGGTGCGGCGACAGGATGGTCTCCAGCGGGATGTGGTCGCCCCAGGTGTTCCACTGCTCACGGAACCGGTCGGCTTCGGTCCGTTCGGGGCTGACGTGCAGCGCCAGCGCCGGTTGGCCGAGCGAGCCGACGTAGGCGAGGGTGCGTAGCGCCGCCTGGTTGAGGCGGGCCACCGGCACGAGGAAGAGGTGCCGTACCTGCTGCGGGACGACGGCGGGTGGCGCGTCCTCGGCCGGTTCCACCCCGCTCGGATGGTCGGGGTGCAGACCGAGGGCCTGCTGGACGTGGTCGTAGTGGCGGCGTACCCGACGGAACAGGTAGATCAGCAACGGTACGGCGAGCACCACCGCCCACGCGCCCTCGACGAACTTCGTGACCGCGGCGGTCACCAGCACGACTGCCGACAGCACCGCACCGACGCCGTTGATGGCCGCGCGTCGTCGCCAGCCGGGGTCGCGGTGGTGCCGCCAGTGGTTGACCATGCCGCTCTGGGAGAGGGTGAAGGCGAGGAAGACACCGACCGCGTAGAGCGGGATCAGGGAGTGCGTGTCGCCGCCGAATGCCACCAGGATCGCCGCGGCGGCGACCGCCAGGGCGATCAGCCCGTTGCTCAGCGCCAGCCGGTCACCCAGGTGCAGGAAGCGGCGCGGCACGTACCCGTCGCGGGCCATGAAGTACAGCAGGCGCGGCAGGTCGTTGAAGGCGGTGTTCGCCGCGAGCAGCAGCACCAGCGCCGTCGCGGCCTGGATGATCGCGTACCAGGGGCCGGTGGGGAAGGTCAGCCGCGCCAACTGCGACAGCAGGGTCTGGTCGGCACGCGGCACCAGACCGTTGAGGTGGAACAGCAGGGTCAGCCCGACGAACAGCACGATCAGGATGCTGATCATCCAGGTCAGCACGGTGCGGGCGTTGCGCCACGCGGTGGGGCGGAACACCGGCACCGCGTTGGAGACCGCCTCGACGCCGGTCATCGAGGTCGCGCCGGAGGCGAAGGCACGCAACACGACCAGCAGACCGAGCCCTTCCACCGCAGGCGTCGGCGGCGGGGCCACGACGGTGAATCCGCCGGTCGCGGCCCGGACGAACCCGGCGGCGATCAGCCCGAGCACGGCGACGAGGAAGACGTACGTCGGCACGGCGAAGGCGTTGCCGGCGACCCGGATGCCACGCAGGTTGCCGATCAGCAGCACACCGATGACCGCCAGCGCGATCGGCACCCGGTACGCGGCGAGGGAAGGCAGCGCCGAGGTGATCGCGGCAACCCCGGCGGACACCGACACCGACACGGTCAGCACGTAGTCGAGGACCAGTCCCGCCGCGGCAGCCAGGCCGGCGCGCGACCCCAGGCTGTCGCTGGCCACCAGGTACGACCCGGCGCCGTGCGGATAGGCCCGGACGGTCTGCCGGTACGAGGTGCCGACGGCGACCATCAGCACCACCAGGGCCGCCGCGATCGGCAACGACAGCCCGAGGGCACCGCTGCCGGCCAGCACCAGCACGGCCAGCATCGCCTCCGGCCCGTACGCCACCGAGGAGAGCAGGTCGGAGGCGAGCACCGGCAACGCGATGACCTTCGACATCCGCTCGCGCAGGATCGACGCGCTGGTCAGCGGCCGACCGAGCAGCAACCGACGCAGACCACCGGCGACCCGCCCCTGGGCGGTGTCGGGCCGCTCCACGACCGGGGTGGCGGTGAGCTGACCCGGGGCGTCCGGCAGGAAGAGCATGGCGGCCCGGTGTGCTCCGCCGACCGCCGACGAGCGGATCTCCCCCGCCTGCGGATCCACTGGCAACGCCCGTACCGTGTCGGTGATCTGCCATCGCGCGCCGACCTGCCGCAACATACCGAGGTCGGCCGGGGACAGCGGCGGCAGCTCGGCGGACGGGCTGAAGGTCGGCGACCCCGCGTCCTCTTCCGGGTCGTGCCCCGACCTGCCCACCATCCCCCCGCCTCCCGTCGGTGGTGCCGGCGGCACCGCAGACCAGGCCGGCCATGTCAGGATGGTGGATGTGACGCATGTAGCTGTCGACATCGCGGAAAAACTGTCCCGCTTCTCGCAGTACTGGTCACCGAAAGTGGTGGCGCGGCTCAACGACTACGAGATCAAGGTCGTCAAGGTGCAGGGCGAGTTCGTCTGGCACAGCCACGAGGACACCGATGAACTGTTTCTCGTGGTGAGTGGGGAGTTGACCATCCAACTGCGCGACGGCGAGGTGGTCCTGGGCCCGGGGCAGCTGTTCGTCGTACCCCGTGGTGTCGAGCATTGCCCGGTCGCCGAGGGTGAGGTCCACGCGGTCCTCATCGAGCCGGCCGGGGTGGTGAACACCGGCGACGCCGGTGGCCCGCTGACCGCCACCTACGATGCCTCCCTGCTCTGACCGGCGCGAAACCCACGCCCCGGCCACCGACACCCCTCACCGTCCGGTACCGGCCGATGTCGCCGCCGAACTGGTCGAGCGGATGGACCGGGACCAGCAGGCACGCTCCGGGGTGCCGGGCCGGACCCTCGATGACGTCTTCTGGGCTTGGGCGTGCCAGGTCGACGTCGACAACACGGCGTGGCTCAAACAGGTCATCGACCGGTACGGCTGGCCTCGGAGCAGCGACGTCGGGACGGAGGCGGCCGACGCCGCCTGGCTGCTCGCCCAGCACGCCGACCACGACCCGGACTTCCAACGCCGCTGCCTGGCCCTGCTCGATGAGGCGGTCCGCGACGGCGAGGCCAGACCCCGCCACCTGGCCTACCTCACCGACCGGGTGCTGCGCGCCGAGGGCAGACCCCAGCGGTACGGCACCCAGTTCTGGTACGGCCCCGACAACGCCGGTCCGCTGCAACCCCAGCCGATCGAGGACCCGGAGCAGGTGGACGATCGCCGCCACAGCGTCGGACTGGACACCCTCGCCGAATACACCGAACGCCTGCGCCAGCGGGAGTCCGGACACCAGCCCGCGACGACCGAGTCCTGAGAGCGGCGAACGATACCCTTGCCGAGGTGAGTGACGTCCAGGTTGGAGTGCCCTCACGCGCCCGATCGTGGCTCGCGGCGGCGACGGCCACCGTCATCGCGGTGGCGGCGTGGGCAGGCTACTGGTGGCTTGCGGTGCCACGCCATGACATCTGCGCGGCGGTCCTACCCGCTTCGGCCGGTTGCCGGATCGCCGACCGGGTGCCCACGGCAACGCTCTGGACGGTGATCGTCGCGGCGCTCTGGTCGGCGACCGTCGTTCTGGCCTTCGCCCGCCCGCGCGGTAGCCGGTTGCCGTTCGTCGCCGGCACCACGGTGCTGATCATCGCGGCTTTGCTGGGCTATCGGAGCGTGCTGTACCAGTCCTGACGGATCCTGCCGGTCCATTGCCTGCTCAGGTAGGGTCTGCCGATGATCAGCACCGACCTGCCCGCCACCCGCGCCTCGCTCGTCGGCGACCTGGCATCGCTCGGCGGGCAACACCGACCCCGGCGGTTGGCAGAACCCGCCCGTGCCGGAGTCCTGGTGGCCGGTGATCCGGGAACACATGCCCGCATTCGATCCGGCGGTGACCCCCAGCCAGTTCATGGGCGTGATCGCGGAAACGGTCCGCACCTGGCCGGGGGCCTGGCGCAGCGACCATCCGCAGGTGTCGTTCGCGGCCCTCGGCCCCGCCGCCGAAGCCGTGGTGACCGGGCACCAACTCGACGACATGCTGGGCGACCACTCTCCCCTGGGTGCGGTGTACCGGCTCGACGGTGACGTCCTGCTACTCGGCGTCGGACACCGCAACAACACCTCGCTGCACCTGGCCGAATACCGGGTGCCGGACCCACCGCGCCAGCAGGAAAGCTCCGCCGTACGCACCGACACCGGCCAGAGCTGGGCACGCTGGGAGGACGTCGCCACCGACGAGGGCGACTTCGACCAGTTGGGTGCCGCCTTCGAGGCCACCGGCCGGGCGAGCATCGGGCAGGTGGGCGCGGCCGACTCCCGCCTGATGCGCCAACGCGAGCTTGTCGACTTCGCCGTCGACTGGCTGGTCACCCACCGACCCCGGCGCCGACGGGACTCCCTCGCCCGAGACTCGACGCCATTGGCCCGATTGCGGCAGTGCAGCTGGTCCCGGCCCGGCGTGTCGAACAGAAGCACTGCCACACAAACGTCATCAGTGCTTCTGTGGATCGGCGGGTCTGCCATCGGCCCAGAGCGACTCGAAGTGCTCTACGTACCGATCGAATACTCCGCCGTCCTGCGCACGCCGCAGGTGCAGCGTCACCGAGTCCTGCCCGAGCCCGGAACCGATATGGGTGGCAACGATGGCCTCGTCGTCGAAGACCCACACGGACATGGCGATATGACGATCTGACAGCCGGACCGGAAGCGGCGCGTCGACCTTGCCGATCTCCGCGCGCGTCATCGCGATGCGCGTCGCCAGGGTGAGCGGAGTCGCTTCCAGCCGGTCGCGCTCGGCGGTGACGGGACTGTCCGGGTCGCCGAGCATGAAGCGCAGATCGACCCCGGCGTTGGCCTTGGCGGCGAGAGTGGTGGCCGCGTCGGGCATTTCCAGCCATACGAAGTAGCTGGTGTACCCGCCAAACCAGATTCGCGATTGGGCGCGCTCGATCGCTTCGCGGAAGACCGCTCGGGGCAGGTCTGCCCGGCGCGGGTACATGCCGACCAGTTCCCGATCGGTCCCTATCTTCGCAGCGCGTCGGATGATCTCAGGCCACAGCACACCTACATCTTTGCCCAGCACCGCTGCCGCACGCACCCTTGAGCGGGGGTGCGGCACGCGCCCTCGACTGACCCACCTTTCCACGGTCTTCGCGTCCACTTCGCAGCGTTCGGCCAGGTCAGAAGCGGTGAGTCCGGCTGTCACCATCGCTTGCCTGAGGCCATCGTTGCGTGCCATGGCAGGGGACCTTTCGTAGACGTCCCCTTATGGTCACACGCCAGCGGTGCAACCGTCCGTGACGCTCCGGCAACCTTTCGCATATGTCGCGAACTGCCATGAGGGGTCATGGATGCAGCGAGTCCGGCCCCTCGACCCCCGATTACGAGATGAGGGAGATCGTGCTTCACAAGGTCGTGTCGGTTGTACTCGGCGGGCTGTTACCAGGTTTCCTGCTCGGGCTGCTCGCGTTCAAAGTGAAGTCGCGGTGGTGTCCACGTTGTGGGGAGTCCACTCACACGATGCCGCCCGCCGGGGGCAGTCGATGACCCACCGGCGCGACCACAACTCCGTACCGCTCGGGCGGCGGGTGGCCGAGTTGCGGGCTCACCGGGGCATGAGCCAGCAGGCCTTCGCCGATCGGCTCGGCAAGTCGAAAAGCTGGGTCGACAAGGTCGAACGCGGCGTACGTCGACTCGACCGGTACTCGGTGATCCGGGACATCGCCGAGGTGCTGCGTCTCGACCCGCAGATGCTGCTCGGCCCCCGCCAACCACCGACCCCCGCACCCGCCGAGAACGGGATCGACGCGGTCCGGGCCGCCCTGGCCCGCTACCACCACCGACCCCAGTCCACGGTCGCCGCGCAGCAGGCCGGCGGCCAGGTCGCGTACGCCTGGATGGCCTATCAGCACGCCCGCTACCCGCAACTGCTCGGCGTGCTGCCCGACCTGCTCGACGCGACCCACGGGACCCGGGGCCTGCTGGTTTCCGCGTACCGGCTGACCGCCAGCGTGCTGGTCAAGCTCGACCATGCCGACCTTGCCTGGCTCGCCGCCGACCGGGCCGTCGCCGCCGCCGCCGGTGACCTCATCTGCACCGCCAGCGCGACCATTGCTGTCGCCCAGGCCCTGCGCGCCCTGGGCCACCATCGGATCGCCCTCACCGCTGCCCTGGCGGCGGTGGACCCCGCGGACGACGACGCCGTACGCGGCAGCCTTTACGTCCAGGCCGGACTCGCCGCCGCCGGCTACGGGGATCGCCGCAACGCCCACGACCTGCTCGATCATGCCGCCGCTCTCGCCGACCGGCAGGTCAGCGACACCGACCCCCATCACACCGGCTTCGGACCGGCTGCCGTTCAGACGGCCCGGTCCCTGGCCGCACACCGCCTCGGCGACACCGCCGAGGCGATCCTGCGCCACGAACATGTCCTCCGCAGCGACGCCTGGTTGCGCCTGCCGCCCGAGCATCGCGCCGCCCACCTCATCGACGCTGCCCGCGCCTACCTCGACGCCAGTCGCCACAGCCGAGCCGGGCAGACGCTACTGGCGGCTGACCGCATCGCGCCTGCCGAGGTCCGCAACCGTCCGGTCGCCCGTACGCTGCTCGCCGAGATCATCCGGGGCGGACCGGCGGCGGCCGACGTCGCGCGACTGGCCACGGTCGTCGGCCTCACCCATTGAATTCAGCTATCCGCCTGGATCGGAATGCGCGACGGAACCATTACTCTCCGCGTAACTGGTGCTCATCTGCCGTGCTAGCTTGCGTCGATGAGTTCGTCACCTGAACGCGTCGTCGTCTCCGGCCACGTCGATCGCGTCGCTGACTACTACGACGACAACACGCGTCGGTTTCTTCTGGTGGCCGAGAGCCCTGGCAGTGACGCTATCCACCGAGGTGTGTGGACGCCGGATGTCGTGAACGCGGCGCAGGCAATGGACACGGTCAATCGCCTGATGATCGAGCGTTTGCGTGGGCACATTCCGTCGGGCACCGCACAGGTGCTTGACCTTGGCTGTGGCGTCGGCGGGACGATGGTGCGCCTGGCCCAGGAGGTGGACGGGTCCATTTCCGGGGTGACAATCAGCCGTGTGCAGGCCGAGATCGCCGCGAAACGGTTCGCCCGCGAAGGATTGACCGACCGCTGTCAGGTGATCTGCGCCGACTTCGCGGAGCTGCCGGCGGAGCCGCATTACGACGCCATGGTCGCTGTCGAGGCGGTCGTCCATTCGCCGTCGTTGGAGAAGCTGCTTCCGTCCCTGGTGGATCGTCTGTGCCCCGGCGGTCGCCTCATTCTGTGCGACGACTGGATGACCGACAAGGATCGCGGGCTGGCCGCTCGTGAGCGGTGTCTGGACCAGTTCCGCGCCGGGTGGCGGGTCGGAAGTCTGCATACTGTCGCCGAACTGGGTGCCATGGCCGAGCGCGCCGGCTTGCGCCTGGTCGAGGATCTGGACCTGACCGCATATCTGCATCTCGGTCGGCCACGCGACCGCCTCATCAAGGTGGCGGTGGGCGCCACCGCAGTCGTGCCACGGCTTCGTGACCGTCTTGTGGAGATGCCGTTCTGGGCCAACATGATCGGCGGATCGGCGTTGCAGACCGGATTGTCGCGGCGGTGGCTGGAGTACCGCCTGATCGTGTTGGAAAAGGCATAGGGCACTGGTCGCGCAGTGGGTGGAGGCGCGGCCTCACCGACCCTTCAGGACCGCCGGCGGGGGGCATTTGGTGACCGAGTGGCAAGGGTGTCGCCCGGTCAGCTTTCGCTGCCTGCCTTGAGTCCGGCGGCCTCCAGCGCCAGGAACCGCCGGGTCCTGGCGCCGATCAGCAGGTCGAGCAGTCGCGCCACTGGCCCGGTCTGGTCCACGCCGACGGTAATCGAAGTGGTGCCGTCCGGGTTGGCGGCCAGCCGGTGGAACCCGGAGGTACGCACACCAGGCGAACGAGTCTCCCAAGTGAACGAGTCGCCAACCTGTAGCGCACTGACCCGCCAGACCAGGGCCGGCATGCCGGGCTGCTTGACCCGAAATCGGTGCCCGAGCGCCAGTTCGTCGCCGTCGAGCGGCTGCACCTCCCGCATTGAACTGGTCCACTGCGGCCAAGTGGTCACCGCGGCCAGCACCGCCCAGGCTCGCGCCTGATCGGCCCGCACCGTGATCGTCTGCTCATACCGCATGAACGGATCGTACATATCTCACCAACTACCGCCGCCAACCTCATGATCGACCGGCAGGGGCGGGGGCGGGCGGTGGTGTCCCGAGGCTCGGACGGCGGCGCTGAAGTGTCGTAGCCATCCGTCATGATCCTCCCGTCATGGCGGCGCCGACATCGGTCGGTGCGGCTTCACCACGCGCGGACGGTGTCCGCGACGGGGGCCGGGAGGACACAGGTGACGGACGCTGACGGGACGGCCTGGCGGCGCAGTAGCGTGCTGGCGGTGGTGCCGCCCGCCCGGCCACGCAAGTTGGCGAAGGTGCCCTTCGTCGAGTTGGCCGACGGGCGACTACAGGGTGTGGTCTCCAGCGGTTCGGACATCGAACGGGTCTACGTCTCGTCCGTTGCCGCCGGCAGCCACGCCTACCACTGCAGCACCAACAACAACCGGCCCTGCGGCGGGCTGCGCGGCGCGCCCTGCAAGCACCTGGAGGCCCTGGCCGAGGAGGCCGTCCTCCAGTACGGCGTGGACCGGGTCGCCCGCTATCTGCGGGTCGACGCCGGTGAGGGGGTACGCGGCGGAGCCGACCTGCTGGCCCGGATGGACACCCGACACGAGCCGACCCCGGCCGCGGTGGTGTTCAGCCGGTTCCTGCGTCACCTGGCGTACCTCGAACTGCCGGACAGCACCACCGCGCTGCCCGAGCTGCACTGGTTCCCGGCCACCGGGGCGGTGCGCTGATGCTGAGCACACAACTGGCGCAGCTGCAGGAGAACGTGCCGGTGGGGCTGGCCGATGCCGAGGCGGTGGTCGCCGGGTTCGACGACGCCCTGGTCGGTGGGTTCGCGCGGGTCGGTGACGAGCCTGCTGCCGCGCTGGCCGCCCTGGCCGGCGCGGTCGCGGGCACCCCGCTGCACGATCGGGTGGCCGAGGCGGTGGCCAAGGTGACCGCCGGGTCGTTCAGCCAGGAGGATCTGGCCGCCCTGGCCGGTGCCCGGTCGGCCCTGCTGGGTGCGGCCCACGACGCGCTGATCGGCCAGTTCGACGCCGCCGTCGGGCGCGAGCGGACGCCGTGGTCGGCGTCGGTGGGCGTACCGGCCGAGGTTTCTGCGCCTCGTGGCGCGGCGCGGGCCTGGTTGCACGAGACGGCCGTGGCGGGGTGGCGTGGGGTCGACCACGACCTGCTGTCGGCGGTCGGGACGCCGGTCGAGGCGGCCCTGGCCGAGCCGGGGCTGCGCCGGTTGGCGGTGCTGCTCGACGGTCTCGCCGCCGAGCTGCGGGCCAGCCTTCCGGTGGCGATGATGGCGCAGGTGCCGGCGCGGCGCTGGGCTGATCTGTGGTCCCGGGCCGTGCTGCTGGCCCAGGACTGGTCGACTCCGGCCGACGACGTCGAGACGATCTCCGGTCGTCTGCTGCCGCTCGGCGTGGACCTCCACGAGCACGGCACCGCCATCGGGGTGCAGGTGCACGGTGTCCTCGAACCGGCCGACGGCCGAGGCGCCCGGCTGGTGCGTACGACGGTGGTGGCGGCGAAGGTCGAGACGATCACCGGGCCGGCGGTGTGGCGCCTGTTGCAGGCACATCCGGTCCTGCTGGCCGCGCTGGCGCAACGGCGGGCGGTGACCGTCACCGACCTGCCGATGCACGGCGGGGACCTGCGGTGGATAGACGGTCAGGCCCGCGTCGGTGAGCCGGCCGACCCGTTCGCCGCCGCCCGGTTGCTGCTCACCACGGCGGTCACGGCGGCCACCGCGCCGCTGGACCGCCACCCGACGGCGATCGCCGAACCGGTGCTGCTGGAGGGCTACACGGTGCGGCAGGACGACGACGGGCTCACCGTCGAGTGGGACGGTCAGCAACTGCCGGTCGCGGTCGACCGGTTGCCGGCGGCTGGTCCGCTCACGCCCGCGCTGGTGGCTGCCTCGTCGTGCTGCCTCGGGTTGCTGCGCTTCGACGGGGGTCGCTGGCTGGTGCAGCCGTTGGCGGTGCAGGCCACCGTCAAGCGCAAGCCCGTGGAGGCGCACAACGGTGACTGGGCCGAAGGGATCACCGACCCGAAGGTGGCGAAGGTCGAGGCGAAGGCGGGCGACGCGGTAACGGTGCTGCGCGAGCGGGCGGGACGGTTGCTGCGCCGATGACCGACTCCGACCTCTCCCCCGACGACATCAGCCCCGGCGACCTGGCCGCCGCCAACCGCCGCCAGGTGCTCTACTGGCGGCTGCTGGGCCGCATCTTCGACCCGGACGAGCAGCCCACGCTGGAATCGGCGAGCATGGCCGTGGTCGACGACCTGGGTCTGCCCGCCATGCTGCTGGACCCGACGGTATCGGTGGACACCGTGGTCCAGCGGTTCCCGCAGCTCGCCGACGAACTACGCGGCCTGCTCGCGGACACCGAAGCCGACCCCGCCGACGAGGCCGCCGGGCCGCACCGGCCGGGCGAGGCCGAGGTACGCCGGGCGGCGCTGGTGTCGAAGCTGCTGCTCAACGTCTTCGCCACCGGTGCGGGGCCGGTCAGCGCCGGCCAGTTGGCCCGGTGGCAGTCCGACGCAGGCTGGTTCGAGCAGGCCCTCGGTGGCGAACCCGGCGAACTGCGTCGGCAGGGCACCGGGCTGGGTCCGACCCTGGCAGGCATCGAGGGTGACCTGGTCAACCGGATGCATCTGCGGGAGGTGCTGGCGGATTCGACGTTGGCCCGGCAGCTCACCCCGAGCATGTCGCTGATCGAGCAGTTGCTGCGGGACAAGGCCAACCTGTCCGGGGTGGCGCTGGCCAACGCCAAGTCGCTGATCCGGCGCTTCGTCGACGAGGTCGCCCAGGTGCTGCGTACCCAGGTGGAGCAGACCACGGTCGGTGCGATCGACCGGTCCGTGCCGCCGAAGCGGGTGTTCCGCAACCTGGACCTGGACCGCACCATCTGGAAAAACCTGCCCAACTGGAGCCCGGAGGACGAACGGCTCTACGTCGACCGGCTCTACTACCGGCAGACGGCCCGCAAGACCACGCCGTCGCGGCTGATCGTGGTGGTGGACCAGTCCGGGTCGATGGTCGACTCGATGGTCAACTGCACCATCCTGGCGTCGATCTTCGCCGGACTGCCCAAGGTCGACGTGCACCTGATCGCCTACGACACCCGGGCGTTGGACCTGACCCCGTGGGTGCACGACCCGTTCGAGGTGCTGCTGCGGACCAACCTGGGTGGTGGCAACGACGGGCCGGTGGCGATGGCGATGGCCCGCCCGAAGATCGTCGAGCCGAAGAACACCGTGATGGTGTGGATCTCGGACTTCTACGAGTTCGACCGCTCCCAGCCGCTGTTCGACGGCATCGAGGCGGTGCACCGGTCGGGGGTCAGGTTCATCCCGGTCGGCTCGGTCAGCAGCTCCGGTCAGCAGAGCGTCAACCCGTGGTTCCGGCAACGCCTCAAGGACCTGGGCACCCCGGTCATCTCCGGCCACATCCGCAAACTCGTCTTCGAGCTCAAGAGCTTCCTCACCTAGGAGAGACACCCCTCATGTCCGAGATGTTGCGTGCCCCCGCCGAGGTCAAGTACGCCGACGAACTCGACTACCTGGAGTCGGTCGACACCGGCCCCAAGCCGTACTCGTGGCGGCTTAGCCCCCGCATGGTCCGGTTGTTCGTCCTGGGTTCGGAGCGCGCCGACGGCCTGGACCGGGAGATCCCGCAGAAGTGGTTCGGTGACCGCAGCTTCGTCGAGCGCAGCATCGTCACGCTGGCCTCGGATCGGGGTCTGCTGCTCATCGGCGACCCGGGCACCGGCAAGAGCTGGCTGGCCGAGCTGTTGTCCGCGGCGATCTGCCGCAACTCGACACTTGTCGTGCAGGGCACCGCCGGCACCACCGAGGACCACATCAAGTACTCGTGGAACGTCTCCATGGTCATCGCCAAGGGGCAGTCCCGCGAGTCGATGATCCCCTCGCCGATCATGACGGCGATGGAGCAGGGGGTGATCGGCCGCTTCGAGGAGTTGACCCGCTCCACGAGCGACGTGCAGGACGCGCTGATCTCCATCCTGTCGGAGAAGTACGTCTCCATTCCGGAACTCAACGACGACAACATCGTCTTCGCCAAGCCCGGGTTTTCCATCATCGCCACCGCGAACAGCCGGGACCGGGGGGTCAACGACCTGTCCTCGGCGTTGAAGCGGCGGTTCAACTTCGTCCGCATTCCGGTGGTCACCAACAAGCGCAGCGAGGCGGAGATCGTCCGGTTCCGTACCGAGGAGCTGCTGCGCCGCCACCACGTCGAGCTGGAGGTGCCGCCGACCCTGCTGGACATCCTGTTGCAGAGCTTCGCCGACCTGCGGGCCGCCGCCACCTCGGCCACCAGCGACGACGAGAAGTTGGAGTCGGCGCTGTCCACCGCCGAGCAGATCGGGGTGCTGGAGGACGCCATCCTGCACAGTCAGTTCTTCGGCGACCGTACCCTGCGGGCCGGCACGTTGGCCGGGTCGCTTGTGGGGTCGCTGGCCCGGCGCAGCCCGGAGGACCTGGCGATCCTCAACAAGTACCTGCACGCGGTGGTGGAGCCGCGGGCCAAGCAGGACGGCGGCGAGTGGAACGACTTCCTCGACGGTGGCCGCCAGACGATCGCCGCCCTGTCGTGACCGCCCCCACCACCGCCGACCCCGCCGTCTCCGCCGCGGCCCCTGCCGCTTCCACCGATGTCGGTGCGTTCGCCGCGTTGCGGGAGCAGCTCACCGACGCCGCCGCCGCGTTCGCCGGCGGCCCGGACGCCCTCGCCGACATCCTCACCGGGATCGTCGACGACGTCGACCGGGCGTTGGGCGAACGGTTGGAGATCTTCCCGGTGTGCCATCACTCGCCGGCCTCCGCGCTGGCGATGGTGCGTCGGCTGCGGCAGAAGCAGCCCCGGGTGATCTACCTGGAGCTCTGCGAGGATCTCCAGCCGGTCCTGACGGAGCTGCGCAACTGCCGGCTGCCGGTGGCGGTGCAGGCGTTCGCCTCGGAACTCGACGGTTTTCCCGCCGCGTGGGCGCCGTTGAGTGTGATCGCGCCGGTCACCGAGGCGTCGGCGGAATACCAGGCCATCGCGTACGCGCTGGAGACGCCGGGCGTGGAACTGGTGCTGGTGGACCGCTCCACCGACCACGTCTTCCAGTGGTCGCCGCGCGACGAGTCCCCGACGTCGGAGGAGTCCACTGTCGACGGGGCCGATGACCAGGCCGCGCTGCACGGTGACGCGGTCGGGGTGGAGATCGGCGACCTGCGGCCCCGGTTCGCCGAGTTGGAGGCGTACCTGCTGCACCACGGCAAGGTGCGGCACTGGTCGGAATGGTGGGACAGCTACGTCGAACGGCCCCTGGCGGCCGCCGACCACGACACCTACCGCCAGGTGATGGTGCTGATCGGCAGCCTGTTCCGGCGGCTGCGTCCGTCGTCGTCGGAGCGTACCGACCGCGACGAGGATCGCGAGCGTTACATGTGGACCAGGATCCGGCAGCACCTGGCCGCCACCGGCGCGGACCCGGCCGACTGTCTGTACGTCTGCGGGGCCTTCCACGCCGCCAGCCGGGTCGAACAGTTCGGCCTCGACTCCCCCGCCCCCGACTTCGACATCACCGCCCGCACCGCGACCCGGTGGCAGTACGGGCTGATCCCGTCCAGCCACTCGGCGATCGAGGCGCAGTTCGGTCTCGCGCCCGGGTCGGTGTCGATCGCCGCCGCCACCTGGAGCAAGGCGGTGAGCGTCTCGGGCGTGACGCCGTACCGGTTGGGGGGTCAGCGGGGCGCGACGGGCCGTAAGCGACGTGGCAAGCCGGAGGCGGTGCCGGTCGGGCCGGTCACCGACCGGCTCTCCGGTTTCCTCGCCGCGCCGCCGACACCGGACGGGTTGGACGAGGCGGAGCTGCGCAGGTGGTGCGTGGACATCGTCCGGCTGGCCCGCCGCAACGGGTACCTGGCCAGCACCGCCGACGCGATCGCGGTGTTCGAGACCTCGATCCTGCTGGCCGGGCTGCGCAACCGGGCCCGACCCACCCCGTACGACTTCACCGACGCGGCGGTGACCTGCATCGAGAAGGATGTCGTACCGGGTCGGCGGGACGTGCGGCGGCTCTGCGAGATCCTGCTCGGCGGGGACCGGATCGGCCAGGTCGGCTACGACGCCCTGCCGCCGTTGGCCCGTGACGTGCTGCACCGACTTGAGCCGCTCGGGCTGGACCTGGAGAAACGCACCGTGCAGCGGGCGCTGCTGGACCTGCAGGGCAGCCCGGAGCTGGCCGGCTGCTCGGATCTGCTGTGGATGCTGCGGCACCTGCTGCCGCCGGGCGCGGTACGCCCGATCATGGGTGAGCGTCGGCTGGGCCACCGGTCGATCCAGGAGAGCTGGGATCTGGCGCTGGGTCGCCACCAACGGGCGCTCATCGAACTCGGCTACGAGGGGGTGACCGTCGAGCAGGTGCTGGAGCAGCGCCTGCGGCGGGCGGCGCACGGCCCCGAGGCGACGGCCGTCAGCGCCCTGACGGCGGTCGAGGACGCCATCACACTGTTGAACAGCCCTCGGCTGGTCGAGGAGTTGGGTGCCCGGGCGGTCGAGTTGCTGGCCGGCGAACGTACCGTCGACGACGCCCCGGACGTGCTGCGCCGCATCCGCCGCCTGCTCGCCCACCACCAGGCCACCGCGCCGAAGCTGCCGGCCTGGTGCGAGGCGTTCGTGACCACCGGGTACGCCCACTACTGCACGTTGCTGCCGACCGCGTTCGTCGATCAGGAGACCGGCGTACGGCAGGTCGGGGCGATGCTCGGTTTCCTGTTCAGCCTGGAGAGCCTGGCGTTGTCGCTGGGCTGCGACCGGTCCCAGCTCGAACTCGCGGTGGGCCAGTCCCATCCCGAGGCGCCACCCAAGGTCGCCCTGCTCTGGGCCGCCCACCACCAGCTCGGCATGCTGCCGTTGACGCAGTTGCGGCAGCGGTGCCGGGAACTGCTGTCCAACCCGCTGGTGGTGCCGGCCTTCCCGCAGTACCTGTCCGGCTTCGTGCACGCGCTGGAACCGGTGCCCGGGCTCACGCCGTTCGTGGTGGAGACGATGTCCACCGCGTTCGCCCGGCTACCCGACCCGGTGCTGCTGCCCTGGCTGCCCAACCTGATCACCGCGCTGCGCGAGCACGGGCCGGAGTTGGTGCCGTTGCTGGTCCGGGAGGCCGGGCGGACCTTCCCGGGCACGCTGTCCACGCTGGATTCCTGGGTGCCGCCCTGGTCTGGCACCGCTCCCGCGGCCACACCGGTCGTCCGGCAGCGGCCCGTGGGGCAGGTGCACGGCTTGCTGTCCGACCACCGGGAGCCGGTGGACGCGGTCGCCGCGCTGCTCGGTGTCGAGGGTGGTTGGCAAAGCCCCGACGACGGCGCGCCGAATTCCGCCGCAGCCGCTCTCGTGCAGGCGCATCCACGATCCGCCGAGGCGATCGGGTTGGTGTTGCGCCTGCCGTGATCCCCGCGCCCTCTCCCGCCCCGAAGCCGCTGCCAGCCGTCGCTCCGGTAGCGGCCGGGCTGGCGGGCGCGATCTTGCACTCTTGGTCGCCCTTATGCGGCATTCGCCCCCTCATGTCCCGACCGAAAGTGCAAGATCGATCTTCTTGTCGGGCGGGGTGGGTGGCGGGCCTGTCCGCCCGCTCAGTCGGGGCGGCGGATGGCCAGCAGGGCGACGTCGTCGGTCGGGGGCTCGTCGACCGCTGCCGCCATGATGTGGTCGCACAGCGCCTCGGCGGGCCCCGACTCGATGGCGTCGGCGAGACGCGCGATGCCGGTGTCGATCAGTTCGCCGCGGCGTTCCACAAGTCCGTCGGTGTAGAAGACGAGCGTCGCGCCGGGCGGCAGGTCGACCACTGTGGTGTGGCGGCCGGCCGGGGGCGTGCCGACACCGAACGGTCGGTCCACGACGACGTCCACCAGTCGGGTGGGCTCGCCGGGCACGGCCAGCAGCGGTCGGAGGTGACCTGCGCAGGAGAGGTGCACCGTGGCGCGGTCGGGTGCGATGAGGGCGTAGAGGGCGGTGGTGAGGGTGCCCGCCTCGAAATGGTGGATCTTGCGGTCGAGGGCGGTCAGCACCTCGGCGGGATCGTCGCGGTCGAGGGCGTAGGCGCGTAGCGCACTGCGAATGCGCCCCATCACGACGGCGGAGGGCAGTCCGTGACCGGAGACGTCGCCGATGACCGCGCCGAGCCAGCCCGACGGCAGGTTGAACACGTCGTACCAGTCGCCGCCGATGCCGAGGTCGTGGCCGGGCACGTACCGGGCGGCCAGGTCCAGGCCGGAGATGTCGGGCAGCCGGCTGGGCAGCAGGCTGCGTTGCAGGGCCAGCGCCGCCTGTCGGTCGAGGATCTGCGCCCGGACCTGCCCGGCGGAGCTGGCGCGGTCGGCGACGAGCTGCAACAGCTGCACGTCCTCGGGACCGAAGCGCCGCAGGGTCAGGGAGCCGACGTGCAGCACGCCGACGAGGCTGCCGTTGGCGAGCATGGGCACGCCCAGCAGGGCGCGTACCCCCGCGTCGAGCAGGATCGGGTTGACCACGTCGTTAGGGGTGACGTCGTAGATCATCACGGGGGCGGTGGTGGCCGCGACACGGCCGGCGAAACCCTCGCCGACCCGGATGCGGAATCCGCGGCGTACCTCTTCTTCTAGGCCCTTGGCCGCGGTCGCGACGAGTTCGCCGGAGTGCCCGTCCAGCAGCAGGATGGTGGCGGTATCTACCTTGAGCAGGTCCCGGACCCGATCGAGCAGCTCATCGAACAGATCGACGATGTTCAGACCCGACAGAGCCCGGTCGGTGATCGCCTCGAATCGGCGCAACCGCTCCTCGTTCGTCATCAGCTCGCCTTCGGCCACGCAGGCAGCCTAGCCGCCGAGGGACCGTCGATGCCCCTCAGGAGCCGGGCGCGGGCTCGGCGTGGCAGAGCACCCTGGGGCCAGGTCCCACGGTTGTTCGGCTACCTCGGATCGTCGTCTCGCGCTGCGGCTTCCTCGGCGGGCGGGTCAGCCCGCCGCACCGCGAAACGCAGGCGGACGATGGTGCAGTCGGGCTCGGCGTACGCGGTCACCTCGTCGCAGAGGCGCGCCACGATGGCGAGCCCCCGTCCCCGCTCCGCATCCGGCGTCGGCATGGCGCGGGGCACCGTGCGCATCGGGCCGCTGTCGACGACCTCGCAGTAGACCGACGTGTCGTCGCACCAGATGCGGACCTGCCCGCCGCCGCTGGTGTGCTGCAGGGTGTTGGTGACCAGTTCGTTGACCGCGATCGCCAGAGCGTCGGTCGAGTCGGCCGTCAAGCCGAGACGATGTGCCTGCTCCCGTACGAAGGCCCGAACCAAGGGAAGATCGTCGACGACGCGGTAGGGCATCACGGTGGCGTTGCGCATGGTCTCGTTTCGAGCGCCTTGTCGGAAGCAGGAACCTACCGTACCGCGCGACCCCGCCAGGGTGTTCGGCCTGCCTCGGCACTGTCAACCGCGACCGGCCGGATCCCCCACCGCCGCAGCCGATCGGGTGATCGGTCAGCCGGGCGAGGTGGAGGTGAGTCGACCTCGGCCCGCCGGAGGTCGCGGCTCGCGGTGACGCCGCCGGGCCCGGGCGGTGACGAAACCGCTGGCTCCGATCATCAGGTACAGTCCGCCGAACAGCCAGAAGGCCGCGAACAGCAAGCCCCGGTCGACCATCGCGAAGACCATGACCAGCGCGCCGGCCAGCGCGGTCAGCGCGTAGCCGGCCCGCAGGCCGTACGCACACAGCGCGCCGATGACGAGCGGCCCGACGATCCACAGCAGCACACCCACCCACTCGACACCCACCGAGCCGGTAGCTGCCGAGAAGGCGAGCAGCAGCCCGGGCAGGAGCACCACCGCCGTGGCGGCCAGGCGCCAGGACCGTACGGCGACCCGGCCGGGGTTTCGCCGCATCGCCCACGGCACGACCGTCGCCGCCCAGAGCATGAGCACGAGGGGAACGTAGTAGAGGCCGATCTCGCCGCCGGCGCAGGCGAGCGCGGTGAGCATCCCGGCACCGGCGAGCCCTGCCCCACCGCGCAGTCGGGCGGGCAGCACCATGGGCGCAGCCGCGATCAGCGCGGGCAGCAGGGTGAGCAAGGCGAATCCGGGGCCGAACCGCTGCATGATGCTCTGCCCGTCGGGGCCGGCCTGGGTCAGGTCCGACGGCAGTGCGGCGGACGGCAGCAGGAAGCTCACGCAGACGGCGGTCAGTACGCCGAGCGCCACGGCGATCGACCGCAGGGTCCGCCCGGCACGGGCCGCGCGGTCCGTGGTGCCGTCGGCGAGGGTGAGTTCGTCGCGCGCCTGCCTCGCCACGTCCTGTGGGCTGCCGAGACCGGCCAGGGCCTGGTCGATGCTTCGTCCGCTGTCCAGGGCGTCGACGATGTGCGCGCGGACGTCCTCGATGATCTCGCGCACCGTGTCGGGTGGCGCGTCGGCCAGTTCCGCGCCGAGCGCCCGCAGGTAGCTCTCCGCCGCTTCGGGCAGCGCGCCGTTGCTCATGTTTCCTCCGCTATCAGTTCATCCACGTGCGGCTGGATGTCACGCCACACCGCCGCGAACACCCGCAACTGCGCCCGGCCCTGGGTGGTGATCGCGTAGTACCGCCGGGCATGCCCCTGTTCGGGGGTCAGCCAGTGGGTCTCGACGCTGCCCGCCTGTCGCATCCGGGCCAGCAGCGGGTACAGGCTGCCCTCGCTGGCGATCAGACCGCGGGCGGCGAGCCAGTCCGCCAACTCCAGGCCGTACATGTCGCGTTGCGAGAGCAGCGCGAGCACGCAGTACTCAAGGACGCCCTTACGGATGTTTGTGGTGATCCGCTCGCGCGTGTTGTCCATGACAACAAGATACCTTGCATAGCAAGACCTCTGGCGAGGGGGTGCCGGTCACGAGCAACCCGAGGATCACCGTTGGCCAGCTATGGCAAACGTACGTTTGCACAAACGTACGTTTGCATTAAGGTGGGCCCATGGCACCCTCGCCCGTCGCGTCCGGGTCAGAACTCGACTCGGCCTTCGCCGCCCTCGGTGACCCCGTCCGCCGCGCCCTGGTGACTCGCCTCGCGCGCGGCGACGCCACCGTGGGTGAACTCGCCCAACCCTTCGACCTGACCCCACAGGCGATCTCGCACCACGTCGGTGTCCTGCGCCGGTGTGGTCTGGTCGAGCAGCGGCGCGAGGGCACCCGACGCCCCTGCCGGCTCAGGGTCGACCAGCTGACCCGGCTCGGCACCTGGATCGACGAGCAGCGCCGCGCCTGGGACGACCGCCTCGACGCCCTTGAACAGCACCTCAGCCAGGACGGAGCGACCCGTTGACCGCCGGCGCCAAACGTCGTGGCGACGAACTCATCGCCAGACGTCGTCTCTCCGCCGAGCCGGAGCGGGTCTGGGCCGCCCTCACCTCACCGGCGAGCGTGGCGGCCTTCTGGGGCGGCTCGCACGCCACCGTGCCGCCCGATTCGGTGACCCTCGACCTACGCCCCGGCGGGGAGTTCACACTCGACACCCGTGCTCCGGACGGCACGACCCGCCGGCTCCGGTTCGTCTACGTGTGCGTCGCCGCACCACACGAACTCGTCTTCGACGAGCCAGTCACCGGCCTGCGCACCACCATCAGCCTCCGCCCTGCCGACGGCGGCACGGATCTCACCGTCCACCAACGTCGACTGCCACCCGAGTTGCAGACCACCCAGGCGGCCGACGGGCTCGCCGCGATCCTCGACGCCCTCGCCGCACACCTGGCGTGACGCGACGCCGCACCATCAGGGAGAAGACAATGAGCCAGCAGATCCAACGCCACCTCGTCGCGGAGTACTTCGAAGGCTTCCGGACGAGCGATCACCAGCGCATCCTCGCGACCCTCACCGACGACGTCCAGTGGGTCATACACGGCCACCGGATTACCCACGGCAAGGCGGAGTTCGACGCCGAGATCGAGAATCCGGCCTTCACCGGCAGTCCCGAGCTCGACATCGAACGCATCCACGAGGACGGCCCGGTCGTCATCACCACCGGTGAGGGCCACGGGACCAGCGTCGACCACGGGCCGTTCCGGTTCGCCTTCAACGACCTGTTCACGTTCCGCGACGGGCTCATCGCCCGCGTCGACTCCTACGTCGTCCCGCTGCCCTGACCTGCCGTCGGTCACGCCCCGCCGGTACGCCTCAGCAGTCGCTGCCGAAGATGCGGTGTTCCAGGGTGTCCGCGCTCACCGCGAGGTGATAGCAGTGCGCCGCCAGTTGTTGGCTCGACGCCCCGGCCAACAGAGTGAACGACTGCGCGACGACCTGCGGAACTCCCGTGTCCGCGCTGACCAGCGCGATACGGCCGTAGCCGGGCCGGGCCGACCCGGCGAGCAACTGCTCCGGGGTGGTCAGCATCGACAGCGGCCCGACTTCGGCCTCCATCCCGCAGAGCTGCACACCCTCGATGAACGGCTCGGCGCCCTCGACGACGAAGATTCGCACCAAGTGGCTGCGGTCCTCCGGCAGCGGGACGGTCAGCTCGTAGTGGGTGTCGTACTCCTCCCACTGAGCGCCCAGCTGCGCGGCGATCGTGGGGATCCGTCGCTTCAGCGGGCCGCTGCGCCCGCCGGTCACGGCGGCCGGCGACAGCCCGGTCGTCACGACCGGCGCCGGGATCGGGTCGTCGGTCATCAGCCAGCGCTCGATCAGGTCGTCCAGGCCGATGTCGTTCTTCCGCTCCGCGTCCAGGAACTGCACCGCGCGTTCGATGGTCACCGGACGACCCCATCCGGCGATCAGCGGATGTCCACCCAGCGCGGTACGCCAGGCCGGCGCATAGGCGCCGACGTAGCAGGCGCCGAGGACCACCAGTCGCAGCCCGGGTGAGACGGTGCCCGGGTCGATGCCGTCGGGCGAGATCCTCGCCCCGTCGCAGCACTCCAGGCTGCCGTCGTCACCGCCGTGGGAACTCCAGTAGATGCCGGCCGGGACGAGGTCCTCGACGCCGGCGCCCTTGCCCGCGACCGCCTCCCGCAGGTCGTCCCCGGTGGCCTGGGTGTCGACGACCACCGTGTATCCGGCGGCGCGCAGGGTCTCGATGTCGTCGTCGATCTGGGCGAGTTCCTCGGCCAGCATCGCCCGGTCCTGCCCGCTGCCGGTCTTGAAGCCGAACAGGAACAGGAAAGACTTCCCCTCGCCCGGACCGGTGCCCGTCGGGGTGTGCACCACCCGGGCCGCCGGGTCGTCGGTGCGGCCATCGTCGGTCCAGCGCTTCGGGCCACTGCGGACGTTCTCCCAGCCGGGCGGCAGGAACACCTCGTCGGCACGCTCGGCCATCAGAACTCGTCCCCGGCGGTCAGCTGGTGCTCCAGTTCGTCGGCCGTGGCAGCGATCACCTGCAACGGGATGGCGAACTCGTCCGGGTCGAGCGTGGCGAGCAGCGCGTTGTGGATGAGGGCGTAGTCCCCCTCGTCGTCGAGCGCGAGCGCACCGAGATCGAGGTCGTCGTTCTTGCGCAGCGCGACTCGCGGCTTCATGTCCTTCCCCCCGCAGACGTAACTGCGGAACTCGATCCACTCCCGCTCGTGCGCCTCGTAACGGCGCACGGTGATCTTCTGGGTCCGGTCCGACTCGTACGTCCAGATCAGCGAGAACCAGTCGTCCTCCAGATCTTCCAACGTGTACTTGGTGCGTGCGTGTTCGCGCAGTTCGTACCAGGTCGGCATGGTGTCCTGTCTCCTGTCCGCTGAGACCCGAATCAAGTTCGATGACACCTTAGCGGCATTAGTCCCTTATGGACACATCTGTGCTGCGGGACCACGTCACTGTCGACGACGCATCGCCAGGCCGCCGGTTCACTGCCGACGGACCCGGCTCGGAATATCCCTAGAAATAGGTGGTGCGGATCAGGTCGGCGGCCTTCTCCCCGATCATCATCGTCGCCGGGTCCGGGCCGACGCTGACGATCCGTGGCATGACCGAGGCATCGGCGACACGCAGCCCGTCCAGGCCGTGCACCCGCAGGTCCGGTGCGACCACCGCATCGGGCCCGGTGCCCATCGCGCAGGTGCCCACCGGGTGATGAGCGGGCCCCACGCCCCACCGCAGGTACTCGCGTCGCGCCGCAGGGTGACGAACGTCGGCGCCGGGCAGCACCTCATCGCCGCGCCATCCGGCGAACGGTTCGGCGGCGGCGATCGTGCGGGCCACCTCGATCCCGTCCACGAGCCGCCGGACGTCTGCCTCGTCTGCGAGGTAGTTCGGGTCGATCATCGGAGGGGCCGACGGATCATCGGAGACCAGGCGTACGGTGCCCCGCGCCTGCGGCACCGTCGAGACGGCGAAGGTGAAGCTGTTCGCCGGGGCGTGCAAGGTGGGCCGGTGCGACGGCACGTGCAGGAAGACCAACCGCATGTCGGGGCCGGGCATCCGCGGGTCGCTGCGCCACAGCATCGACGCCTCGGCCTGGTTGTACCACCCGGGCGGAATCGGCTTCGTCGCCTCGTAGACCACGCTCACCACCGGATGGTCGTGGAGGTTCCGGCCGACGCCCGGCACGTCCTGGACCACCGGGAGGCCCAGGTGTTCGAGTTCCGACGCGTCCCCGATGCCGGACAGCATCAGCAGCCGCGGCGAGTCGACCGCTCCGGCGCTGACCACCACCTCGTAGTCGGCGTACGCAGAGGTGGTGTGCCCGTCGCGGGTGAAGGCGACACCCACACACCGTCCTCGCTTGAGGATCAGCCGGTGTGCGCGCGCCCCGGTGAGCACGGTCAGGTTCGACCGCCGACCGATGATCGGGTGCAGATAGGCGTCCGCGGCGCTCTGCCGCCGTCCGTCGACGACGGCCAACTCGTGCCAGCCCACCCCCTCGGCGAACGCGCCGTTGAAGTCGCCGGCCGGGCGAAGCCGGCCGCGACGGCCGCGTCCACGAACGCCTCCGACAGCGGATTGGGATCGGTCGGGACGGCGGGGCGCATCGGTCCTCCGTCACCGCGGAAGAACGGGTCGTTCCCCTCGATCGTCTCCATCCAGCGGAAGTACGGCAGCACCGAGGCGTAGTCCCAGCCGGTGCACCCCATCTCGGCCCAGGCGTTGAAGTCGACGGCGTGGCCGCGGAGGAACACCATCGCGTTGATGCTGCTGGAGCCGCCGAGGGTGTGTCCGCGCGGCCAGTGGTGGGCGGTTGCACCCGTGCCGGGCTGCGGGACCGTTTCGTAGGAGTAGTCAACGGCGCTGCCCGCGAGCGCAGACCTGTTCCGCCTGAACTTCCGCGTTCCGGCACGTCGGTAAGGGTGTGACTGCCTTTGACGCTGAGTTGTGGCGCCAGTCGTTGAGTGCGGAGTTCGGTGGTCTCGCGGCCGACAGCGCAGGCGAGCCGACCGGCACGATCTGCGGCACGGCACTCGGCCCGCTCACCGCGTACGACATCAGCGCAGGTCCGCAGGTCCTGCGCCGTACCCCGCAAGCGGTGCGACGCGAGCCGTTCGATCGGCTGGCGCTGCTCATTCAGCTGGCGGGCGCGGCCACGGTCGGCCAGGACGGCCGGCTGGTGCCCGTCGAGCCGGGGCAGATGGCCCTGTACGACGCCGGTCGGCCCTACGACCTGCTGCTGGCCGGGCAATGGACCGGTGTGGTGCTCACGTTCGCGCGGGACGCCCTGTATCTGCCGGACAGTGTCGTACGGCAGGCCAGGCAGCAGGTCCAATCACTTCTTGCAGGGCCGGGTGCGGTGCTGGCGAGCTTCGTCGCCTCGGTGACGGGCCAGCGCGCCTCGATCGGCGCCTCGGCCACCCGGCTCGGTGAGGCGGGGCTTCACCTCGTCGCCGGGGCGTTGGGGATGTCGCAGCCGCTGGAATCGCCGCCGCTCGACGGCGAGGCGGTGGCGGAATCTCAACGGATCCGGGTCCTGGAGTACGTGGGACGGCACCTCACCGACTCCACCCTGAGCCACGATCGGGTCGCCGCCGCACACCGGATGGCTCCGCGTACCCTGCACCGGCTCTTCGAACACAAGCCGTACACCGTCACGGAGTACATCCGTCTGCGCCGTCTCGAATCGGCCCGCCGCGACCTGGCCGACCCGTTGCTGAGTCACCTCAGTATCGCGCGGGTGGCGGCCCGATGGTGCTTCGGCAGCCAGGCCCATTTCACCCGGGCATTCCAGGCCCGGTACGGGGTGCTGCCGTCGGGGGTACGGCCACTCGGGCAGGTCCGGCGTCCGGCCCTGGTCGGCGGCGATAGCCGCGTGCGGCAGCAGAGAGAGGGCATCGATGAGACGGTCGGATGACCAGCGGGCGGCGCCGCACGAGGCGCTGGTCAGGCAGATCTGGCAGGAGCACGGCCGGGCGATGCTGGCGTACGCCGTGCAGGTCACCGGGAACCGCGCGGACGCCGAGGACGTCGTGCAGGAGACTCTGATCCACGCCTGGCGTCACGCGCACCACCTGTCCGCGCGTCGGGACTCCACCCGAACCTGGCTACTCACCGTGGTGCAGGACATCGTCGCTGCCCGCCCGCGTGCCGGGTCGGCCGGCACCCGACGGGCCGGCACGGAACCGTCCGACGTCACGGCCTTGCACGACCACGCCGAGCAGGTGGTTGACGCCATGGTGGTGGCCGAGGGCGTGCGCCGGCTGATACCCAAGCATCGTGTCGTGATCGAACTCATCTACCTGCGCGGCTATTCGCTGGCGGACGCCGCCGACGCCCTCGGCCTGTCGACGGACACCGTCAAGACGCGGGCCTACTACGCCCTGCGGGCACTTCAAGGGATGTATCCGGATCTCCCGCGTTCCGCCTCCCGCAGTCGACCGCTGGTCGAGGACACCGAAACCACCGTCGACCGCCACGTCGCGGGTCGGTGTCTGCCCGCCCGGCCAGGGCCGGGACGGTCGACGATCCGACGCGTCAGCGGCGGACGCTCTGCTCGGCCGGTGACGCCCCCGATTCCGAGCCGGACACCCGTCGACGGCGGTGCTTGACGACGACGTGCCAGTAGAGGAGGCCGACGCCGCGCAGAATCCAGGCGGCAGCGATGACGACGAGGGTGCGCATTCGAATCCTCAGCTCGTTGTCACGGGGAGTTCCTCGAGCCCGTGCATCAGCGCGCTGGCCCGCCAGCGGGGGGTGAATCCCTCGGCCAGTCGCAGCCCGGGGAGCCGCGCCGCCAGCCTGGTGAAGGCGATTCGTGCCTCCAGGCGGGCCAGCGGAGCGCCGAGACAGTGGTGGATGCCGTGCCCGAAGGCGAGGTGCGGGCTCCACGCGCGGCCCATGTCGAAGGCGTCGGGATCGGTGTACTGACCGGCATCGCGGTGCGCGGCCAGGATGGAGAGCAACACCGTCGATCCGGCCGGGATGATCTGATCGCCGTACGTGACGTCCTCGGTGGCCTTCCGATGGGTCCCCAGCTGCACCGGGCTCTCGTAGCGCAGCACCTCTTCGATGACCTGGGGCAACTGGTCCGGGTCGGCGCGGATCTGGCTCCACCGCGTGGGGTCGTCCAGCAGCAGCCAGGCGCCGTTGCCGATGAGGTTCCCCGTCGTGTCGTAGCCGGCGAGCAGCAGCAGGTACACCGTCGAGACGAGTTCGTCCTCGGTGAGCTGCTCACCGCTGTCACGCATGGCGATCATGGCGGAGATCAGATCGTCCCCGGGATGCCGGCGTTTGTTGCCGACCAGGTCGCGGATGTAACCGATCATTCCGATCATGGCGCCGGGCAGCTCGCGGATCCGGTTCGGGCCCGAGGCGATGATGCTCGCCGCCTCCATGAAGCTGCCACGGTCGTCGGCAGGGACACCGAGTAGCTCGCAGATGACCGTGATCGGGAGCGGAAACGCGAACTTCGAGATGAGATCGTGCGAGCCCGGGGTGCTCAGCTCGTCGATCAGATGATCGGCGGTGGCGGTGATGGCGGGCACGAGACGTCCGATCCGCCGCGCGGTGAAGGCACCCTGGATCAGCCGACGCAGGCGCGTGTGGTCCGGGGGGTCGACGGTGAGCATGTTCTGCGCGGTGGCGGCGTAGATGTCGGGCGGCAACTGCGGCCGTAGTCCGAGCGGGGAGAGCTGACCGTCCTTGACGAGCCGAGGATCGGCCAACGCCTTGCGCACGTCGTCGTGGCGGGTCAGGAGCCAGCCGGTCCCCCCGCCGGGCAGACGCAGCGGCGTCACCGGCCGTTGCTCCCGGTGACTGGCCAGTTCGCGGTGCACGTCACCGCGGAAGAAGCCCAGGAAGGGCTCCTCCTGCATCGGTGCTTGCGGGGTCTGAGGCTCCATACCGATGCCGACGTAGTGAGCCGCGGTGAGTTCACCCGTCAGCCCACCGCAGCCGAAGCTGCCGTCGCCGCCGTCGCTCGCCGGCCGGATGAACGTTCCCGGTGAGCCCTCGTCGAACAGAACGTGATGCCCTTTGGGCAGGGCGTCCAAAACCCTCGACTCCGTTTGGATATTGGCTATTCACCGAGTGTTGAATAAGCGACAGAAGCTTCGTGAGCCCCATCACTCACAACGAAGTAACAAGCAATAAAGTCGTCTTTCACTCACCCCTCATAGGCTTGCCACCCGATCTGCTGAAATTACTGGGGGATAAGCCATGACCATCGCCACTGCGCCCAGGAGCGCAGAACTGCCCGAATCCGAGGTCTGCCTTCAGGAAATCCACCGCAACAATGGCCGCGCACTGCTGCGTTTCCTGCGGAGTCTGGTGTCGTCGGACTCCGCCCACACCGCCGAGGATCTGGTGCAGGAAACGATGCTGCGCGCCTGGCGCAGCCTCGACGCGGTGCCGATCGAACCCGAGTCTCAGCGCCGCTGGCTGTTCACCGTGGCCCGACGACTGGCCATCGACGCGTACCGCAAGCGGCAGTCGCGACCGGCGGAGATCAGCCTGGTCGACACCGAACCCGTCGGTGTCGGAAGCGAAGCTGCGGAGACCGTGATCGCCAAGTTGACGTTGCAGCAGGCCATCGCCGGGCTGAGTCCCGCGCACCGGTCCGTTCTCGTCGAGTTGCACGTGAAGGGGAACTCCCTCGAGCAGGCCGCAGCACGGCTCGGCGTTCCCGTCGGCACCGTCAAATCACGCGCGCACTACGCCATGAAGTTCCTTCGAGAGGCGCTCGACGGCACCGAGACATTCCGCCGGTGATCGACGGATGGACCCGACGGTTGTCCTGGTGCAGGGCGCGTGCACCGATGCCACCCGTTGGCAGCATGTGACCAGGCGGCTGCGCCGAGCGGGACCTCGGGTGATCGAGGTCGCCAATCCGCTGCGCAACCTCTCCGGGGACGCCGCGTACCTGTCGTCGGTGCTGGCGAGCATCAGCGGGCCGATCGTGCTCGCCGGCCACGCGTACGGCGGTGTGGTTGCCACAGACGCCGCCACCGACCACGACAACGTCAAGGCGCTCGTCTATGTCGCGTCGATCGCGCCGGACAAGGGCGAGAGCGGGCCGGACCTGACCGGGAGGTTCCCTGGCACCCTGCTCGACCAGGCGATGCAGGTGAACCCGGCCAGCGGCGCCGCACACGGCGAGCCCTGCGGCGAGCCTGCCTGGCGGTTCATCCCGTCCTGGTTCATCTACAGCCGGCGCGACCCGGTCATTCCGGTCGAGGCGTCCCGTTTCATGGCTGATCGGGCCGGTGCCCAGGAATCCGTGGAGCTCCCGGGCGCCGCACACCCTCTCCCGGCGTCACGGCCGCAGGCGGTCGCCGGCATCATTCTGCGGGCTGCCGCCGCGGTCTGATCCGTCGGACGACAGCCGGCAGAGGTGAGCCCGCACTACCTCTGGGCGCCACGCTGCGACTGGTCGCTGTCGGAGCTCTCCGCGAGGTCGACAACCGCGACATCGCGCAGGAAGACCGCCCAGGCCGCGGCCGCGTCGTCGACCAGTCGCCGTTGCGCGATGTCCATCAGCCCCGTCACGCTGGTCACCACGGCAGCCAACGCTCCGTCGGACCGTCGGAACAGTGACTGGACGAGCCGAACAATCTTCGGAGACGGGTACTCGAACCGGGTCACGACATCCACCTCGTCGCCGAGAACCAGCTCGCGCAGGTATTTGATCGATACGTCCAGTTCCACCGGCCCGAGGCCGGCCGCTGCCAGTTCTTTGATGGACAGCCCGGCATCGGCGAGCGCCGCCCACCGGGCATGGATCGAATAATCGAGGTATTTCGAGCTGCGAACATTTCCGTTGGTGCCGATGTCGTCGGCACTAACGGTGATCGACGCGGTATGAGTAACGCCGTCATAATGTGATTGCAGATTGCGGTCGGGCGATTCGCTCGCTTGAGACACGGCGTGGCAGGTGTCTGGTCTCTGCTGTGCCGTACCGGTTATCTGTTGGCGCTGCTCGGTCTCCTGCGGCGCGCTGGAGTGCTGAAGAAGTTGGCGATACGCCAACTGAAGTTCGGGGCCAGGGTCGACGCCGAGTTCGTCCCGGAGCTTTCGACGGAGCATGTGAAAGCGGGCGATCGCCTCCGCCTGCTGACCGACGGCAGACAGCACCATCATGAGCCTGGCCTGGAGCCGCTCGTCATAGAGGTGATGCGTCGCCATGCGCCGCAGCGGGAAGAGCACGGCGTGACCGGAGCCCAGGCGCAGCGACAGGTCCACCGCGTCGATGGCATGCCCGACGCACTCCTGGTCGACGGCGCTGAAGGCGTCGAACCGCTCCGCCAGCAGGTCCGGGGCTCCTGCGCACGGGCCCCGCCACATGTCCAGGGCCTGGGAGTACGCGGTCAACGCCGATTCCGGTCGTCCGGCGCCGATCGCCGCGCGTGCCTCCAGTCCCAGCCTGCGGAAGGAGAGGAGATCGAGGTTCTTCTCGTCCACGTGGATGCGGTAGCCGGATGCGTCGGAACAGAGCCACTGTCCCCGCACCCGAGGCCCGATGTCCGGTTCGAAGAGGCGGCGCAGGTTACCCACGTAGCGATGGACGATGTTGACAGCACTGGCCGGCGGCTGGCTGCCCCACAACATCGAGATCATGTCTGCGGTGCCGACGGGCTCACCCCCACGGGCAAGCAGCAGAGCCAGGATCAACCGCTGCTGACGGGGGCCCAGGTCAAGTTCCTGGCCGTTACGCCGGACCCGGATGGGGCCGAGGACCTCGAACAGCAAGGGCGGGGACCTGTCAGCGTCGTTAATCACGGATAAACCTTTCTGCCGTGGATCCTGCACGTATGTCAGGGTCGTCTGATCGGCTGCGACCTGCCCGCGGCATCGTCTTCGTTCCCGTTCCGGGGCCGATCCATCTCGTCGTTCCTGACCGATGCGCGTGCGTCTCACCGGCTGCACCTGATGCTCCAAGCACACGTCGTTGCTGTGCTTGTCGAAGTCGGCAACGCGCTGGTCGAGACAACCCTGACCCGACGACTTCGGCTGTGAGGGTCGTCGCATACCGCGGCCGGCCAGGGACTTCGGACACCGGACCTAGACCGGTGTCGCCGAGCCGGGGATGAAGGGCGCTCCGTGCCCCGGCACGATGAGTCGTGGTTCCAGTGCGAGCACCCTTTCCCGTGACCGGCGCAGCACGTCGCGGTCGGCGGCAAAGGGATCGTCCGCCGGTCCGGCTTCCGACCACCACAGATGCGTGCATGCCACCAGACCGTCCTCGGTTTCCACGAAAGTCGTGACGTCCTGCGCGGTATGTCCGGGTGTCCGCACCATTCGCACCGAAGGAGCGAGCCGGCTGTCGCCGGACTCTTCGTCGAACTGGCGGGGCACCCACAGATCCCGGTGATAGGTGGCCTGGAAGTCGTGGACACGGGCGTTCGGGAACAGCGCCGCGTTGATGGTGTGGTCCGGATGGTGGTGGCTGAACAGGACATCCGTCACGTCGTCGGCGCCCAGCCCTTCGTCGGCGAGTGGGTCGAGTATCAGGGCCCGGTCGGCCACCATGCCCGGATCGATGACGGCGATGAAGTCCCCGTCGCGCACCAGCACGACGGTTCCCGCGACTCTTTCACCCGCGTAACCGACAGACAGAATTCTCAGTTCAGCGCTCACAGCAGATCCTCTACTCGGGTGCGGGCCGACGTCCTGGTAGCCCACCTTCTCAGCAGGCGTTCGACCCTGAATCAGTCATTCATCCCTGCGAAAGAAGGCGCGCCAGCGCCGGCTCCACGGAGGTACGGGACCGGTCCGACGCTGCCCGCCATGCCGGCGCCGTCGATTGCCGCACATCATCACCCCACCGGTCCTGGCGCGGACCGAGAAGATAGGTCATTCAACTGATGCACCTCGTCACGCAGGTCGAGGCCCTGGTCGCAGCAGTGCGTCGACGTCACGACCGCCGGCCACGACCGCCACTGAACCCGGGCACTTCCCACACGTTGGTACAGGTCAGAGGACACCTCGATGCCCCTGACGACGGAGACACCATGCCGCACTCGACACACATCATCATCCGTAGCGACGACATCGATGCGAACGGCCACGTGCAGAGCGCCCGATACCTCAACTACGCCCAACACGCCCGCTGGATCGCCGTCGCGCAGGCAGGGCTCTCGGTCAGAAAGCTTGCCGCAGCGGGTCTCAGCCCGGTCGAACTGGATGTCTCCATCAAGTACCTGCGCGAACTCGTGCTCGGCGATGAAATCGACGTCGAATCGCGGTTCGATTTCCCGTCACCGAAGACCATCCGAACCGTTCAATCGCTCGTCCGGCGCTCTGACGGTGCCGTGGCTGCCACGGTGACCAGCGTGACCGGCCTGATGAACCTCACGGAACGCAAGCTCGTCGACGATGCCGTCGGCGTCTGGCGTACGTTCCTCCGTGAGCCGTCCGTCGTCGACCTTCCGCCCCTGGATGAGGTGTTGACGCCGGCCGAGGCATCGGCCCAGCCCTGATCGCGGTGAGCGACAGCGCCGCAGCCCTACTCGTCCTGATCGGTGTGAGTGTGCGGAACCGGGCCCCCACCCGGTGGCACACTGGCGCCGGCGGTCTGAGCCGCCTGGAGACGCATCGTGTAGCCGTGGCCGGCGAACCGCCTGGTGATCCCCTCACCAGCCGGCACCTGCCGGCGCTCGGCGCTATCGGCACTGACGTCAATCCCGACAATGGAAATGCTCACGGAACCCCCCTGGCAAAGGCGTTGTTCACCGGAGCAACGGCGGTGAACTTGCTTCAAGCAGCGTAGTGGCGGGCGCGGCCGCCAGCCATATTCTGCGAATGGTGATCGCGGTGAGGAGTCACACCGGCCGGGTCGTGAACCAGAAAGCGTCGTTGTCCGTTTAAGCACGAACCGGCCCCGCCGACAACCAGCACAGAAAAGCGTACCGTCGGTGACGGCGGCATCCCTTCCGGTATTCGTCCGATACGCCGGCCGCCTCCGCGACGGTCGTATCCAGGGGTGCCACATCGGCTGGCCCGGCCCGAGCAGCAGGGCGGCGCACCGCACGACCAAGGTCCGGAGCAGCCTCATTGCCCGCAGGTCCTCAGATCAGACCCGCGCGCACCGCGTACGCGACCACATGTGACCGACTACGGAGCTGGTACCTGTCCATCACCCCGTAGATGATCGTCTTCACCGTCCGTACGGAGTACCGGATCTCCTCGGCGATCTCGGTGGTGTCCAGTCCGTCGGCCATCAACCGCAGCACCTCGATCTCGCGGGAGGTCAAGCCGGCCAGGGTCAGGCCGTTGGGCAGCAGCACCTCCCGCTGGAGTCGCCGGAAGTGTTCGAGCAGGCTGCCGATCAGGTGCGGCGGCATGATCCCGGCGCCCGCCTCGGCGGCCTGAACACTCTGGACGAGGCGTTCCTGGTTGACCGAGGCGCGGGGAAGGATGGCAACCACCCCGCACTCCACCGCGGTGATCAGCTGCAGCTCGTCGATGTCCGAGATGACCAGCACCACGGGCCGCGCGGCGGTCGCGGCCGTCAGGCGCAGCATCCTGATCGCCGCGGTGGTGAATCGCTCGGCCGCCACGACGGCGACGTCGAACGAGTCCGGATCGTCGGCCTCCACGACGGTGATGTCGGGATGCCCGGCCAGGTAGCTGGACAGTCCGACGGTCAGCAGCGGGTCGGTCGCCTGCACCAGAACACGCGTCTCCGCCACGACCAGCAGCCCCCAAACGGTAGTAGGTCTCGTCTCCTGTGAGGACGCGTGCTCTCGGCAAAAGTTCACTCGCGCTCGCCCATGACGGATTGCCGACTTGTCGCCCCTGGCCGCGTTGACAACGACTGAAATGTCAAGTGCAATATACCGCAGAACGATCTGACCGCTGCTGGCTCGCTCGCCGCTCCGCACCAAGATCCAAGACGCGTATCCGCGAACGAACGTCGATGACCTTCCGCTTCCGCGGCAGCCGATCCATCGACGGTCCGACCTCGCAGGACCGCGGACCTCAGCCGCACATCCCCGCTCGGCCTCAGCCGACGGGTCGCCCGACGGCCGCCATTCGACCTGACCGGAGTTTCGCCTTGGAACTGTTCGGACGCGAGGTAGAGCTGGCGCAGATGGCCCATTTCCTGGAGTCGGTACGCCGCGGCGGTGATGTGCGGGTGGTCCGCGGCGAGCCGGGTATCGGCAAGTCCGCGCTCCTCACCGCCGCCGCGACACTCGCGACCGACGCCGGCATGCGGGTCCTACGGGCTTCCGGCTCCGAGTTCGAGGCCGACATCAGTTATTCGGTTCTCAACCAGTTGCTGCTGCCCCTCTACAACGAGATCCAGCGGCAGCCGCCGGGGCTGCGTGACGCGCTGAACGTCGCACTGGGCTTCGGCCCCGGCGCGCCGCCGGCGGCCTTGCTGGTGTGCAACGCCGCTCTGTCGTTGCTGTCCGCCGTGGCGCGCAAGAAACCCGTCCTGCTGCTCGTCGACGACGTGCAGTGGGTCGACCGGCCGAGCGCGGTCGTGCTCGGCTTCATCGCGCGGCGGGTCCAGGGCAACCCGATCGGTGTCGTGGCGTCCTCACGCATGGATGCGGAGGGTTTCCTCGACCGCGGTGGTCTCACCGAGATCGTCGTGCCGCCGCTCGACCGGGAGGCCGCCACACGATTCGTCGAGGCGCGTCACCCGACCATGCCACCGCAGCTGCGGCAGCGGCTCCTCGATCTCGCGCAGGGCAACCCGCTCGCCCTCGTCGAGCTACCCACCACCCTCACGGACACGTCCCTACCCGGTTCCGATGTCGTCCCGCTCAACGATCGGTTGCAGGCGGTGTTCGCCGCGCGGGTCGGTGGGCTGCCCGACGCCACCCGGCGACTGCTGCTGCTGGCGACGTTCGAGGGCAGCGGCGAGGTCCGGGTCCTGCGCGGCATAGCCAGCCTCGCCGACCTGGCCCCCGCCGAACGCACCCAACTCGTCCAGGTCGACGACGCCACCGGCCGGATCGTCTTCCGCCACCCCCTGATCCAGTCGGCGCTGGTCGCCATGTCCACCCACGCCGAGCGGCGCCAGGCACACCTGGACATCGCTGCGGCAATGCCCGGTGACTGGGAACGCCGCGCCTGGCACCTGGCCGCAGCGGCGGCCGATCCCGACGAATCGATCGCAGCCATGCTCGACGAGGCGGCCCGGCGTGTCATGCAGCGTGGTGACGTGCTCGGTGCGGTTTCGGCCCTGGTCCGGGCCGCGGAACTGAGCGCGTCCGCGGAGAGCCGCGCACGACGCCTCGCCGAGGCGGCCTACCTGGGCGCGGAGGGCGGCGGCGCAGGTGCCGACCTCAGTACGCTGCTGACCAACGCGCAGACGACGAACCTGGGCCCCTCCGGCGCACTGCACGCGGCCAACGCGGCGGCGCTGTTGATGATCAACGGCGACGGCGACGTGCAGACCGCCCACCGGCTGCTCGCCGGGGCGATCGAGACCGGACGGCACGGGTGGCGCGGCGACGACCCGGCGCTCGACGAGGCCCTGCACACGCTGCTGCTGCTCTCCTGGTATGCGGGCACCCCTGAGCACTGGGCCGTTTTCCACCGGGCCCTGGACCGGCTCACCCCCGGGCCGTCGGACATTCTCGCGGTGATGAGCAAGACCTTCCCCGACCCGGTACGCACCGGCGCTGCCGCGAAACCCGCACTCGACGCGCTGCTCGCCACTCTTGCCGACGAGGACGACCTCACCCGGGTCCAGCGGATCGGCACCGCCTCGGTCTACGTCGACCGGCTCGCCGAGTTCCGGGACTCGGCCTGGAATCTGGTCCGGCAGGGCCGTGACGGCGCCGCACCCCGCCGACAACTCGGTGCGCTCATGCACCTGTGCCTCGACGGCTATCTCACTGGCCGCTGGGACGAAGCCGATGAGCTGGCCAAAGAAGCCCAGAAGGTCTGCGGCGAGGCTGGCCTACCCTTCCTCACCTGGTATTTCCTCTTCAACCGCGCGAACATCGCGGCCGGCCGTGGCCTGACCAACGAGGCGTACGCGCTGGCCGACGAGATAACCCGCTGGGCACTGCCGAGGGGAGTCGCCGGAGCCGTGGCCATCGCGCACTACCCGCGTACGCTCGCCGCCGCGGCCGACGGCGACTACCAGTCCGCCTATCTGCACGCCACCGCCATCAGCCCCGCCGGGGTGCTGGCACCGTACGCGCCGATCGCCCTGTGGGCGATGCTCGACCTCGTCGAGGCCGGGCTGCGTACCGGACGGACGGCCGAGGCCCAGGCGCACGCCGAAGCGATCCGTACGGCGGACGTGGCCGCGATCTCACCCCGGATGGCGCTGATCCACTGCGGCATCGACGCGCTCGTCGGAGATGACGATGAGTCCGGTAACCGCCTCGAAGAGATGCTCCGCTCCCCCGCTGCCGAACGTTGGCTCTTCGAGGCGTCCCGCATCCGGCTGGCCTACGCCGAGAAGCTGCGCCGGGGCAAGGCCTTCGCCCGCGCCCGTGAGCATCTACTCAGCGCGCAGACCGGTTTCACCGCCATGGGTGCCGAGCCGTGGCTGGCCCGCACCGTGCAGGAGTTGCGGGCCACCGGTTACCGACCGGCCATTGCCGACGGGCCGGGCCTCGCCGCGCTGACCACTCAGGAGCTGGAGATCGCCCGGCTGGCCGCGAGCGGCCTGAGCAACAAGCAGATCGCCGAGCGGTTGTTCCTGTCTCATCGCACCGTCGGCGCCCACCTGTACCGGATCTTCCCGAAACTCGGCATCTCCTCCCGGGCCGGCCTGCGCGATGCGCTGTCCGCCCGTGGCCTGACGTCCTGACCGCAGCGCTGTGCGCCGGTCAGGGCGTCAGCCGCAGCGCGGCGGGAGAATGCGCCGGGATGGCCGGCTGCCGAGGGGCGACCGGTTCGACCGGCAGGTACGCCTCGCCGACCGGGGGACGGGGATCGGGGTCGCCTGCGTTGGGCCAGAACGCGGCGGCCCGCTCGGCGAGCGCGGTGATCGTCAGGGCCGGGTTGACACCGAGGTTCGCCGGAATCACCGACGCGTCGAAGATGTGCAGACCTTCACAGCCGTACACCCTCTGGTAGGCGTCGACCACGCCGGTCGCCGGCGAGTCACCGATCGTCGCTCCACCGAGGATGTGCGCCGTGGTCGGCTTGTCGAAGATGTCGCCGACGGATCCGGCCGGCTGCCCCTGGATCTTCGCGGCGACGCGTCGGGCCACCTCGTGTCCGATTGGGATCCACCGGGGAACGGGGGCTCCTTCGTCGGGGCGGTGACGAGCCGGCCGCGCCGGGTCCGCCTGATCGTGAGCGAGTTGTCCAGCCGCTGCATCACCAGCAGCATCACCGTCCGGTCGCTCCAGCGCCGTTTGTGCATGCTGCGAAGCAGGGCCACCGGATGGCGCAGGGCGACGCCGATGAACTTCAGCAGCCGTGGTACCCGCCCACCGCCGTCGACCAGCAGCGTCGTCAGGAGACCACCGGCGTTGCTGGTCGGGCCGGCACGCCGGCGGCCAACACCACCTGGTCGCACCGGAAGAGCTGCGATCCGGCGGACACCTCCCACCGCCGCCCACCGCCGGTCGGCCGTAGCGCGGTCACCTCCGTCTCCGGATGGACCGTCGCGCCGGCCCGCTCGGCCAGGTGCAGATAGTTGAGGTCCAGCCGGTTCTTCGCGCCGATCCGGCATCCGATCAGGCAGTCACCGCACTGCGTGCAGCCGCTCCGGTCCGGACCGGCTCCGCCGAAGTAGGGGTCCGGCACCCGGTGGCCTGGTGTGCCGAAGAAGACCCCCACCGGGGCGCGTACGAAGCTGTCCCTGACCCCCATGTCCTCGGCGACGTCCCGGATCACCCGGTCCGTCGGCGTGATGCTCGGCTGCCGGACCACGCCCAGCATGCGCGACGCCTGCGCGTAGCAGGGCGCCAACTCCCGCTGCCAGTCGGTGATGCCCGACCACCGCCGATCCGCGAAGAACTCGGCCGGCGGCTCGTAGAGGGTGTTGGCGTAGATCAGTGACCCGCCGCCGACGCCGGCCGCCGAAACGACGATCACGTCCGGCAGCACGGTGACACGCTGCATCCCCCGCAGCCCGAGCGCCGGCACGCAGCGACGGTCACCCCGTTCACTCGCCGCAGCGGATCTCTCAGTTGCCGGTGCCGTCCTCGGGTGGTGTCTGTCGCCTGGAGAGGGCGTCCCGCAGCCCGGCCCGTGAGGCGATGCCGAGTTTGCGGAAGGTCCGGTGCAGGTGGGCACCGACGGTGCGATGGGACAGGAACAGCCGCTCGGCGATCTGCTTGTTGGACAGCCCGCCGGCAGCCAGGTGGGCTATCTCGCGTTCCTGGGCGGTCAGGGCGGCCGCCGTGCTCCGGGCGGCGGCGGGCCGGTGACCGGTGGCCCGCAGTTCGTCCACGGTACGGGTGAGCCACGGTTCGGCACCCATCGCGGCGAACCCGGTTCGCGCGTTGAGCAGGTGAACGCGGGCGGCCGGGAACGCCTTACGGCGGCGGAGCTTCTCGCCGAAGGCGAGACGAATGCGCGATGCGTCGACGAGCCAGCGTTCGGCGGCGGAGTCCGCCAGGGCTTCCTCCAGCCGTCCGTCGGCTTCCTCGTCGTCGGAGACCAGAGCGTCGACCCCGCGTTGAACGAGCGCCATCCGCGGCGAGAGCGCCGACACGTCGGCCGCACGCATGGCGTCGGCGTGTGCCCGTGCCTCGGCGGTGCGGCCGGTCCGCAGCGCCGCTTCGACCAGGTCGAACATGACGTAGGTCGCGGGCCCCACGTAGGGTGCCAGCAGGCCGGCGGGGCTGATCGCGCAGACGTGCCGGTAGGCCGCCTCGAAGTCGCCCTGGGCGGCAGCGGCCAGCGCACGCGGGTGGTGGGCGATGGTCGCGGTGACGCCGACGCCGCGCGGTCTGCCCCACAGGGTCAGCTCGTCGGCCAGTTTCACCGCCTCGCCGACGCGCCCTCGACCTGCCGCGAAGAGGGCCCGGCAGTACAGGAAGTTCCAGGTCAGGAACTTCAGACCACGGGTGGTGCAGAGGTCCTGTCCCTCCTCGGCCAGCTCCTCACCCTCGTCCCAGCGGCCGGCGAAATAGTCGTCCAGGCACAGGTGCATCAGCGCGCCGAGTTGCCGGCGGGGCGCGCCGCCCTCGCGGCCGTACCGGACCAACCGCCAGGAGAGGTTCCGCATCTCACCGAGTCGGTCGACGTACACCGCAGCCGATCCGACGCGCTGGATGCGAGTGAGGTCGTCCCCGTCGGTGAGGGTGGCGAGCAGGGCGTCGAGCGCGGGAAGGGCGGGGGCGGCGGTGCGTACCGGATCGGGGATGGTCCTGCTCATCACGGCCAGCACATCCGACGGGGCTGGTTCGAGTCGGTCCACCAGACGCAGGAAGGTCGCCCAGTCCTCCGGGGTGTACCGGTACCAGCAGAGGTTGAGCAGGTGGTGCATGGCTTCCTCGAGCGCCGGATCGTCGGCGCGCCAGGCGTGGTCGCCTGTCTCGATCGCGCCGGCGAGCAGCCCGAGCGCGGTGCGGACGTCACCGTCGTTCTCGAGCATCAGCAACACCGCCGCGGTGGCCGCCGGCAACGAAGCGACGGAGTCCGGGCTGGTCGCCCGCGCGGTGTCCAGCAGGGCACCGATGCCGTAACCGGCGCCGCCGGCCTCTGCCCCGAGGTAGGCCGCCTGGACCAGCCGTCGGGCCCGTTCCGCGGTGGTGGCGCTCAGGTCCGCCGCCCGCACCAGGGCGGCGATCGCCCCCAGCGGGTCGCCGCGTTGCAGGATCTTGTGGGCCGCCCGGTCCAGCAACGTCGCCACGTTCTCGTCCGGTCCGGCCGTGGCCGCTGCCAGATGCCAGGCACGGCGCTCCTGGTCGGCGGCGAGGGCGTCGGCGAGGACCAGGTGGGCAAGGCGGCGTTCCTCGTGCGTCGCCGACGCCACGATCGCTGACTTCATCAACGGGTGGCGGAACACGAGACGGCCGTTCGCGTCCTCCACCCGCAGGATCTGCGCGCGTTCGGCGGGGGCGAGATCGGTGAGGTCGGAGATGCCACGAAGGAGACGGATGTCGCCGTGACCTTCGAACGTCGCGATCAGCAGCAGCCGTCGGGTCGCCTCGGGCAGGTCGGAGATCCGTGCGGAGAACAGCTGCTGTAGCCGTTCGCTCAGCGGCACCACCTCGTTCGGCTGCCAGTTGTTGGCCTCCGACTGCAGGAAGGTGGCCGGCAGCTCGACAAGGGCGAGCGGGTTGCCGGCCGCGAGGTCGAGCACACGCTGTCGCAGCCGAGCAGGCAGTTGCGGGAAGCGGGCCGCGACCAGCCGCTCGGATGCCTCCCTGCTGAGCGGAGGCACCTCGACCTCGGCGAGGCCCCGCCACTCGAGGAAGTTCTCCGTGGCGGTGCGGGTGGAGACCACGAGACCGATCGGGTGACGTTGGACGCGTCGGGCGATGAAACTCAACGCCACCGCACTGGGACGGTCGACCCACTGCACGTCGTCCACCATCAGCAGGATCGGCTTCTGTTGTGCGGCTGCCGCCAGCAGTGACAGGGCTGCGTTGCAGACCAGCAGGGCGGCGGGCGGCGAGCCGGGGCCGAAGCCGAGGGCGACCGTCAGCGGATCGCGCAGCCCCGCGGGAAGGTGGTGCAGCTCGTCGCGCAGCGGCAACAGCAGTTGGTTGAGCACCGAGTAGCTGATGTCCACCTCGAACTCCGCGCCGGTGGCACGCAACACCCGCAGACCCGCATCGTTCGCGAGGTCCACAGTGGCGTTGAAGAGTGCGGACTTGCCGACGCCGGGCTCACCCCGGACCAGCCGGGTGTCGCCCGTCGAGCGCACCGACTCGAGGAAGCGGCCGATGCGGGCGAGCTCCACTTCCCGTCCGTACAGATCGTCCAACAGGTCTTCCATGACACGCCCCGATCGAACGCTGCATCCGCCGCTGCCAAGCCTCAGGCACGAGGTGGAACACCATCAAAGAGGTGGTCATCAAACCATGCCGCCGGAGTCTCCCGGAGCGAGTGTGACTACGGCGTGAAACTCACTGATTCGGTGCAACGGCCGTGAACGCACGCGAATTCGGCACGTCGTCGTTGGCATGAGGTTGAGCTCAATGTTGGACGTGCTGACGACGGCACCCGCCCTGACATCGCATCGTGAAAGGGCCGGCCGGTGAACCGTACGCTGCACCGCATCGGCGCGATCTGCGCCGCACGTCCCTGGTTGACCCTCTCCGCCTGGGTCGCCACCCTGGTCCTGGCGCTCGGGCTGGCGGCCACCGTCGGCGGCACACCCCGCGACGACTACGACGTGCCCGGCACCTCGTCGCAGGCCGGCACCGACCTGCTGCGCGAGCGGTTCCCCGCCCTGTCCGGCACCGAGGCGCGGGTGGTCGTGCACGACCCGGACGGCGGCCAGCTGGATCCGGCGCTGCTGGACCGGGTGATCGGCGAGCTGCGCGGCGTGCACCAGGTGGGCGTGGCCGGCCCCGCGCAGCCCTCGACCGACGGGGACACCGCGATCATCGACGTCCGCTACACCGTGCCGGTGACCGACCTGGACGACGACGCGATGGACCAGCTGCGCGCGGCCACCGGGCCCGCACGGGACGCGGGCCTTCAGGTGGAGTACGCCGGTCAGGTGCCGGAGGGCGACAAGTCGACGAGCCACACGGGCGAGCTGATCGGCGTGCTCGTCGCGCTCGTCATCCTGATCATCGCCTTCGGGTCGGTGGTGGCGGCCGGTTTGCCGATCATCGCGGCGTTGATCGGGCTCGGCATCGGCTCGTCGGGAATCCTGCTGCTGGCCGCGCTCACCGACATCGGCACCACGGCGCCACAGGCCGCCGCGATGGTCGGTCTGGGTGTCGGCATCGACTACGCCCTGCTGCTGGTGACCCGACACGTCGAGGGGCTACGTGCCGGCCTGACGCCACGAGCGGCGGCGGCCCGGGCGACCGCGACCGCCGGCCGGTCGATCCTGGTTGCCGGCGCGGTGGTGCTGCTGTCCCTGTTCGGGTTGGTCTTCTCCGGCCTCGCCGCGTACCGGACCTACGGGTATGCCACGGCGATCGTGGTGGCGACGGTGATGCTGGCCGCCATCACGCTGGTGCCGGCGCTGTGCACGATCGCCGGTCGGCGGATCGTCCGCCGTCGACGCATCGAGGAGACCGCCGAGCCGCAGCGGCCGCCGATGACCGCCCGCTGGGCGGCGCGGGTGGGTCGACGGCCCGCCGGTTGGGCCCTGCTCGCCCTCGCGGTGCTGCTGCTGCTCGGTGCTCCCGCGCTGACCATGCGGACCTGGCCGCAGGACGCCGGTAGCCAGCCCACCGAGAACACCGTCCGGCGGGCGTACGACCTCATCGCCGCAGAGTTCGGACCCGGCGCGTACGCCCCGCTCGTGGTGGCGGTGGACCTGACCGAGGTGTCGCAGGATTCCGTACCGGCGTTGCGGGACCAGATCTCGGCGGTGCCGGGGGTGGCGACGGTTTCCAAGGCGCTGCTGTCGCCCGATGCCACGGCGGCCGTGCTGAGCGTGCAGTTGGAGTACAGCCCGCAGGACGCGCGCTCCGGTGAGCTGGTCGACCAGCTCCGCGCCGACGTGTTGCCGGCCGGCGCGGAGATCACCGGCGTCACGGCGGTCTTCGTCGACATCGCCGACCTGCTGGCCGAGCGGCTGTGGCTGGTGGTCGGCGTGGTGGTCGGGTTGTCGCTGATCCTGTTGACCGTGATGTTCCGCAGCGTCCTGGTACCGATCAAGGCCGCGCTGGTCAACCTGCTCAGTGTCGCCGCCGCGTACGGCGTGCTGACCGCGGTCTTCCAGTGGGGCTGGGGCAGCCAGCTGCTCGGCGTCGACCATCCGGTGCCGGTCTCCACCTGGGTTCCGCTGCTGCTCTTCGCCGTCCTGTTCGGGCTCTCGATGGACTACGAGGTGTTCCTGCTGTCCCGGGTCAGGGAGGAGTGGCTGGCCACCGGGGACCCGTTCCAGTCCGTGGTGCGTGGTCTGGCCGCCACCGCCCGGACCATCACCGCGGCAGCACTGATCATGGTGGTGGTGTTCGCTGGCTTCATGACGAACGCCGACATCGTCACGAAGATGATCGGTGTCGGGCTGGCCACCGCGGTCGCTCTCGACGCCACGATCGTCCGGCTCGTGCTGGTGCCGGCGACCATGATGCTCTTCGGTCGGGCGAACTGGTGGCTGCCGGGGTGGTTGGACCGGCTGCTGCCGAACCTGGAGCGGCGACGCGCACGCTCCGGTGCACCTGTCGACAAGGATGAGACGGACCGTCCGATGGAGCCGGTCAGCGCCGGTTGATCCACGCGGCATCACCGGCCCAGGCGTGGTGTCCGGGGCCGGTGATGCCCGTCCGTATCCGGTAGTCCCAGTCCAGCGGCTGCCGCCATCGACCCATTCGGCGAAGACCCGGGGGATGCCGTCGATGCGGCGTACGTAGGCGCAGCTGACCACCTGTGGGTGCACACCCAGACCGACCCATGCCTTTCCTGGGTGATCGCCTCGGTCAGCGCGCCGGATCGACACAGCCGCTCCCCGCACGCTTTGCCATCACTGCGATCCTATCGGTGAATGTAGTCGTCGAGCGGCCCCCGTTGTCCGGGCCGTGGATGCCATGACCATCGGCACTGTGGCCGCGGCAGCTCGCTCGATGTACTGGAACCGCCGGAGATTCCGGCACGCAGTGGAAAGAGGACGCACGTGGCCTTGTGGGCGGGTGCCGCCGGTGCGGTGTTGTTCGTGCTGGTGTTCCTCATCGACGGCGGGAGCCGCCCGCACTACGCGTCAGCACGCCATCCGGTCAGCGCGCTGACACTCGGCAGCCGAGGCTGGATCCAGACGGCCAACTTCGTGGTCTGCGGTTCCGCCATCACGGCAGGGGCGGTCGCAGTGATCGTCGAGGGCCTGAGCGTCCTACTCGGTGTTGTTCTGAGCATCTTCGGGCTCGGTCTTGTCGCCTCCGGGGTGTTCCGGATGGACCCGATGCTCGGCTACCCGCCGGGTGCCCCGGCCGGCATACCCGAGCGGCACAGCACCGCGCACCGGGTCCACGACATCGCCGGTGCCGTCGTCTTCCTGTCCCTGCCCCTCGCCGCGGCCATCAGCGCGTTCACCCTGTCCGTGACGTCCTGGCGGGTTGCCTCGGGTTGCGTCGCGGTGGCCCTGTTCCTCGGGCTCGGTCAGTTCGGCAGAGCCTGGGAGCGGGTGTCACCGCGCATCGGCCTCATCCAGCGCGCGATGATCATCCCGGGATGGAGCTGGCTCGCCGCGCTGTTCACCGCGCTGGCGCTCGGGCTGAGCTAGTCAGGGTGCCGACCCGCACCTCGGGCGGAGCGGGTCGGCACCTGTCGTGCCTGCGGACCGCGCTGCCGGGTCAGCAGCCGATGCGCTTGGTGGACAGCGCGATGTCGTCGATCCAGAGGTCGAACTCGCCCGGGGTGGTGCCGCCCTGGTAGAGCTGCCAGCCGATCTTCACGGTGTTCACCGTCGGCAGGATGAACGGCACGTCGTTGCCGCCGTGCTGCGTGGTGGAGGCGGTCAGCTCCGGGTTCGCCACCCCGTCGATCCACACCACGACGCGGTTGTCCTTCGGGTCGAGTTGCCACTCGAAGCACTGCCAGGTGTCTTCGACCACGGGCGCCGACTCCCGCCAGTTGGTCCAGTCGCCGGTCGGTCCGCCGTCGGCGCCCACGCCCCAGAAGATGCCGGGGACCGTGGGTGCGTACTGGCCGCCGATCGGTCGGACGATCTCCGAACTGCCGGTGCCGGTCGCCTCCACAAGTGTGAAGTGCGCCCAGTCGGGGGCGGTGGGGAAGGCGTCGACGCGCAGCCGCATCCGGCCGTAGAAGCGGTTGCCCGGTGCGGCGAAGTCGTCGACGCGCAGGAAGGCGCGCCCGTTGTCGACGGTGTGGATGTGCAGCACCTGATTGCCGCGGCGGGCGCGTTCCACGGTGAGGGTGCCGTTGCGTGTGTCGATGCCCCAGTCCAGGGTGCTGGCGCCGCCGGGGCGTAAGCCCTCGAAGTCCTCGCAGAAGAGCAGGTGCCGTGGACAGGAGCCGTGGTGTGCGGCGTTCGCGGCGTCGGTGGGCACGCTGCCGGCCGTGACGCCGAGCATCAGGGCGGTCAACGCGGCAAGAAGGTTACGCATGGTTCCTCCGTGAGTTGGTTCCCAGCGTGCCGGGGACAGGCCGCCCGTGGAAGCGTTCCCATATATAGCAGACATTCGATGCCTCGGTGGCCCGTCGCCCGCTACCGGTGCGCCGCCGCACGGGGCGGCAGGTCAGCCTGCCGGCTACCGCACCCCGGCAGTACCTCGGTCGAGCACGACCCGGCCGGTGGCGTCGACGACCTGGAAGACGGCACCGAGGCGACGCCGCCAGATCCGGATCGTCAGGGTGGTGCCCGGATACACGGGTGCGGTGAAGCGGGCGTCGACGCCGCGCAGCCGGGCCGGATCCGATCCGGCTACCGCGTGCAGCAGGGCACGTCCCGCGTAGCCGTAGGTGCAGAGTCCGTGCAGCAACGGCTGCGGCAGGCCGGCGCGTGCGGCGACCGTCGGGTCGCTGTGCAGCGGGTTACGGTCGCCGCTGAGCCGATAGAGCAGCGCCTGATCGCGGGGCACCGGGTAGTGGATCTCGCGGTCGGGCGCGGTGGTGGGAGTCGGCCAGGCCGGGGCGGACGCCCGGTCGCCACCGAAGCCGCCCGCGCCGACAACGAAGAAGCCCGCCCTGGCGGTGGCCAGTGGGCGACCGTGCTCGTCGCTGATCCGGGAGAGAACCCGGACCAGGGCGCCGCTGCCCTGGTCGTGGACGGCGGTGACGGCGGCGGTGACGCGGGCGACGCCTGCGACGGGTACTGCGCGGTGCAGCAGCAGGGACTGTTCGGCGTGGCGGACGTTCGCCGGGTCACCCAGGGGCGGCGGGTCGGCGGCGAGCAGGGCGGCGAAGGTCGGCAACGCGGCCTGCGGATGGCCGACGGAGTTCTCGGTGGTGAAGCGCAGCTCGGCCGTGGGGTCGTCCTGGCCGGCACCGACGCCGAGGGCGTACAGCAGCGAGTCGGTGCTGTCCCAGTGCCGTTCGACGGTGCACCTCCAGCGCAGCAGCGACGCCGGGTGCGGGCGGTCGTCGAGCGCTTCGGGGTCGGCAGTCAGGGCCATGGGACCTCGTTTCTGGGCCGGTGCCAACAAAGTGCTGGTCAGCGCCTTGGGAATCTCTTGACGCTGTGGTTGGCAGCACAGTACCGTCCCACATTAAGCAACACGGACCACCATATGAGCCAGTCGAAGGACTGAGGTAGCCATGAAGATGCGCACGTTGCGGGTAGCAGCCGCGGCCCTGCTGATTACGGTCGCTGGGGCCGCATGCGCGGAGAACCAGACGGCAGACGGCTCCGGTGGCTCCGCCGCCGAACCCTCCGCCAACGTCACGTTCGGTGTGGGGGTCGACCCGGCCTACTCGCCGATCTACCTCGCCGACCAGGAAAAGCTGTTCGCCGAGTCGGGGATCAACGTGACGGTGACCCAGTTCCAGGAGGGCACCGGCGGCCTCGACGCGATCCTGGCCAAGCAGGGTCAGTTCACCGCCAGCACCGAGTCCAGCCTACTCAACCGGGCTACTCGCGGTGACATCAAGGGCCTGGCCGTCTTCTCCCAGTCGCCCAGCTTCATCAAGCTCGTCGCCCGCGACGGAATCGCCGACGTGACAGGCATCAAGAAGTACGGCGTCGTGCCCGGCACGGTCAACGAGTACGCCACCAACAAGGTGCTCGCGGCCAAGAACATCAGCCGGGACTCCGTCGAGTTCGTCAACGCCTCCCCCGCCGAGATGCCGGCGCTGCTGCAGCGCGGCGACGTCGACGGTTACATCATGTGGGAGCCGTGGCCGTCGCGCGGCGTCGCCAACGGCGGCAAGATCCTGCTCACCAGCGGCGACATCGGCTACGTCTACAACCTCGTGATCGGCGTGGACGGTGCCTGGTACGAGGCGAACAAGGACGCCGCCAAGAAGGTCGTCGACACCATCGGCAAGGCGTGCGAGCAGCTCACCGCCGACCCCGCCAAGGCCGGCTCGGTCACCGAGAAGGCGATCAAGGTTCCGGCCGCCGAGGCGGAGACCCTGCTCAAGGGCGTGGAGTGCAAGGTCCGCGACTTCACCGACGAGGACCTGAAGCGCTACGCCGAGATCGCCCAGTTCCAGCAGGACAGCAAGATCGTGGAAAAGGCCGCCGACCCTGCGACGGTGATGATCAGGGGTCTGGTGTGACACCCCACGGCACCCGTACGGCAGCCCCGACCGGCCGGTCGTCGTCGACCGGCCGGGGCGGGGCCCCCGTCTCCCTGCGCGATGTCGACATCCGCTTCGGCGACTTCGACGCGGTGCGCGGGGCGACGCTCGACATCGCGGCAGGCGAGTTCGTCTGCCTGCTCGGGCCCAGCGGTTGCGGCAAGTCGACGCTGCTCAACGCGGTCGCCGGGTTCGTCACACCGGCCGGCGGCGAGGTCACCTGCGGCAACGCCCCGGTCACCGGGCCGGACGTGTCGCGCGGTGTGGTCTTCCAGAGCGCGGAGGCACTGTTCCCCTGGTTGACCGTCCGGCAGAACGTCAGCTTCGGCCCCCGGATGCGGCGCATGCCGAAGGCGCAACGCGCCGCCGTGGAGGACCGTTACCTGGCGATGGTCGGGCTCAGCCACAGCGCGGACAAGTTCCCCAGCCAGCTCTCCGGCGGCATGCGACAGCGGGCGCAGCTGGCCCGGGTACTGGCCAACGAGCCCTCCGTCGTCCTGATGGACGAGCCGTTCGGGGCCCTGGACGCGCAGACCCGGCTGGTCATGCAGGTCGAGCTGGACCGGATCTGGCGCGACACCGGTGCCACCATCCTGTTCGTCACCCACGACATCGGCGAGGCGATCCTGCTCAGCGACCGCATCGTCACCATGACGGCGGGTCCGGCCGCCGCCATCAAGAACGTCTACCCGTGCGACCTGCCCCGACCGCGTGACCTCACCGACCCGGCCAGCGCCGCCCTGTTCCGGCAGCTGCGCGAGGACATCGGCGAGGAGGTGGCCCGGACCCTGCGGGCCCAGGGGCTCGACGACGGGCACGACGGCCGGTCGACCGGCGATCAGAAAGGGGCGGGACGATGACCGTCGACGTACGCACCGACCCGGCGCCGGCCTCGGTCGCGCCGCGCCGGCCGACGCGGCGCCGTAGCGCCAAGCCCCGGCTGACCCGGATCGGGCTGTCGGTGCTCTCCGTGGCCCTCGGCATCCTCGTCTGGGACCTGGTCAGCCGCAACTACACCGCGTTCTTCCTGCCGTCGCCGATGCTGACCTGGCAGGGCGCCGTCGACCTGATCCGCGACGGCACCCTGTGGGACTCGATCACCGCCTCGTCGACCCGCATCCTGACCGGTTGGGCGCTCGGTGTGGTGATCGGTGTGCCAGTGGGGCTGCTCATGGGATGCATCCCCTGGCTGCGGCTGATGCTCGACCCGTACATCCAGTTCTTCCGGTTCGTGCCGCCTATCGCCTTCGTCACCCTGGCGATCATCTGGCTCGGCCCGGGCGAGGCGTCCAAGGTCGCGCTGATCTTCTACACCACCGTCTTCATCGTCGCGCTCAACACCCTTGCCGGTGTGCTGGCCGTCGACGATCTGCGGTTGCGGGCGGCCCGTGCGCTGGGCGCCTCGCCGCTGCGCACCCTCGTGTCGGTGGTGCTGCCGTCCACGGTGCCGCACGTCGTCACCGGTGCCCGGCTCGCCATGGGCAACTCGTTCCTGACGATCGTCTCCGCCGAGATCGTCGCGGCGCAGAGCGGCCTGGGCTCGTTGATCTGGACCGCTCGCAACTACGCCAAGACCGAGTGGGTCTTCGTCGGCATCCTCGCCCTCGGACTGCTCGGCTACCTCTTCGACTGGATCTTGCGCACCGTCACGCGGACCACCCTGCGCCGCTACGGCGTCACCTTCTGACGCCGCCACCGCGTCACCTGTTGACGCCGCCACCGCACACCGCCTGACGGTCGGTCTCCCCTCTTTACGAAAGGCACTTCCGCATGCTCTGCATCGGCGTCGACATCGGCGGCACGTTCACCGACGTGATCGTCTACGAGCCGGCCACCGCACGGCTCGCCGAGGCGAAGACCCTGTCGACGCCGCACGATCCCGCGGCGGCGATCTTCGAAGGGCTGGCCAAGCTCGGCGTCTCCCTGGACGCGGTGGACCGCTTCGTGCACGGCACCACGCGGGTGACCAACGCCCTGCTCGAGGGCTCCGGCGAGCCGGTCAGCGTGGTCACCACCGACGGCTTCCGCGACGTGCTGGAGATGGGCCTCGGGCACCGGCCGCAGCTCTACAGCGTCAAGGAGGCGGCACGCCCGTCGTTGGTGCCCCGCTCCCTGCGGCACACGCTGCGGGAGCGGGTCGCCGCCGACGGCTCGGTCATCGAAGCGCTCGACACCGACCACTTGGACGAGGTCCTGGAACGGGTCGCCGCCGCCGGTCCGGGCACCGTCGCGGTCTGCCTGCTGCACTCGTACCGCAACCCGGCCCACGAGCGGGCCGCGGCGCAGCGGCTCGCCGAGCGCTACCCGAACCTGGTCTGCACGGTCTCCTCGGACGTGGTGCCGGAGCAGGGCGAGTACGAGCGGTTCGCCACCACGGTGCTCAACGCCAGCGTCCGGGGCACCGTCGCCGACTACCTGCGCGGGCTCGGCGCCGCCCTGGCCGGTGCCGGCTACCTGCACCCGCTGTCGATCATGACCAGCAGCGGGGGCGTCGTCTCCACCGACGAGGCCAGCCGGCTGCCCATCAACCTGGCGCTCTCCGGCCCGGCCGGTGGTGTCGCCGCTGCCGTCTACGTCGCCGGTCTGGCCGGCTACTCGAACGTGATCACCTGTGACATCGGCGGCACCAGCACCGACGTCTGCCTGATCAAGGACGGCGCGCCGCTGATGACGAGCGACGGGACGATCGCCGGTTACCCGAACCGCACGTTCCAGGTGGAGATCAACACGATCGGGGCGGGCGGCGGTTCCATCGCCTGGCGTGACCTCGGCGGCGAGCTGCGGATCGGTCCCCGCAGCGCCGGCTCCACGCCCGGCCCGGCCTGCTACGGCCGCGGCGGCACCGAACCGACTACCACCGACGCCCACCTGCTGGTCGGGCACCTCGACCCGCAGGAGAGTCTGGGCGGCGAGGTGCAGCTGGACCCGGCACCCGCGCAGGCGGCCACGGCGGTGCTCGCCGAGCAGCTCGGGCTGGACGCGATGGAGTTGGCGCACGGCATCCTGCGGCTGGCCACCATCAAGATGACAAGCGCGATCAAAGAGATCTCGGTGGCCCGCGGCCACGACCCCCGCGACTTCGTGCTGATGCCCTTCGGCGGCGCCGGTCCGATGCACGCCACGGCGCTCGCCGACGAACTGGGCATCAGCCGGGTGCTGGTGCCGCCGGTGCCGGGCAACTTCTCCGCGCTCGGGTTCGTCACCGCCCGCGCCCGGCACGACTACGTGCGTACCGTCCTGGCCGCCGCCGACGAGTCCGGCCTGGCCGCGGCGCGGGCGGTCGTCGCCGAGTTGGAGGACGCCGCCCGGGCGCAGCTCAAGGCGGAGGACGGGGTCGAGGCCGACCAGGTGTCGTTCGCGCTGACCGTGGGCATGCGTTTCCGCGGCCAGAGCCACCACCTGGCCGTCGCCGTCGACGGCCTGCCCGCCACCGCCGAGGACCTGGTCGCGGCCTTCCACGCCGCGTACGCCGAGCGGTACGCCTACGTACGCACCGACCACCCGGCCGAGATCGTGAACTGCCGGCTGACCGCCTTCGGGCCCAGCCCCGTGGTGCGTTTCGCCGCCCCCTCCGGCGGCGAGGCCCAGCCGGAGCGGACCCGGCTGTACGGGCCGGACGGCTGGGTGGACGCCGCCGTGTGGCGACGCAGCGAGCTGGGACCGGGCATCCGGGTGACCGGCCCGGCCGTGGTGCGGGAGAACGGCAGCACCACAGTCGTCGGGGCCGGCTGGAGCGGCGCGGCCGACGAGCACGGCAACCTGCTGCTCACCCGGGACTGACCATGGCGACACTCGCCCTCGACGCCGTGCTGCTCGACGCGGCGGCGCGGCACCCGGACCGACCGCTGTACGCCTTCGCGGAGCTGGACCGCCCGGTCACGTACGCCGAGTTCGCCGAGCTGGCCGGCCGGGGCGCCGCCGTGCTGGCCGCCCACGGCATCGGTCGCGGTGACCGGATCGCGGTGTGGTCGGAGAACAGCCTCGCCTGGCTGACGCTGCTCGCCGCGGCGGCCTGGCGCGGCGCGGCACTTGTCACCCTGCACCCCGGTCTGACCGGGGCGGAACTGGCCGAGGCGGTGGCCCGCGCCCGTCCGCGCCGGCTGTTCGTGGCCGGCCGGATCCGCGACCGGGACTCCGTCGCCGAGGCGGTCGCCGCACTGGCCGGAGCGCCGTACGCGCCGGACGGCATCCACCCGCTCGGTGACGACGGCGGCCGGGAGGCGCTGGCGGCGTTGCCCGGCTGGGCCGACCCGACGCCGGAACCGGTCGGTGCCGCCGACGCGGTGCTGAACATCCAGTTCACCTCGGGCTCCACCGGCCCGGCGAAGATGGTGACGTTGAGCGGCCGCAACCTGGTGCGCAACGCGCAGTGGACGGCCCAGGCGGCCGGGCTGCACTCCGGCGACGTGCTCGCCTCACCGCTGCCGTTGGCGCACGCCGCCGGGCTGAGCAGCGGTGCGGTGCTCGCGCTTGTCACCGGGGCGCTGTGGGTGTCGACTCGCCGGTTCCGTTCCGAGACGGTGCTGGATCTGATCGAGCGGCACCGCTGCACGGTGCTGCAGGCCGTGCCGACGATGGCCACGATGATCGCCGATCGGGTGCAGGCCGAGCCGCAGCGGTGGGACATCTCCTCGCTGCGGGTCGGTTTCCTCGGCGGCGCGCCGTGCCCGCCCGCACTGCGGGAGCGGACCGTACGCGTGCTGGGCCTGGACCGGGCGGCCGTCATCTACGGCCAGACCGAGGCAGGTCCCACGATCAGCGTCGACCCGGGCGACGGCAGTTGTGCCCCGGTCGGGCTGACCGTCGGGCGGATCGTGCCCGACCTCGACGCGGTCGTGGTGCAACCCGGCACCCGGCAGCCCCTGCCGTCGGGTGAGGCCGGGGAGCTGCTGGTACGCGGCGAGTCGGTCACCTCCGGCTACCTGGACGACCCCGCCGCCACCTCCGCCGCCCTGACCGCCGACGGTTGGCTGCGCACCGGCGACCTCGGCGCGCTCAGCGCCGAGCGGGTGTTCACGCTCACCGGCCGGGTCAAGGAACTCATCATCCGTGGCGGCGAGAACGTCAGCCCGGCCGAGGTGGAGGCCGTGCTCTGCGAGCACGACGCCGTCGGTCAGGCCTGCGTGCTCGGTGTGCCGTCGGCGCGCTGGGGTGAGGAGGTCGGTGCGCTGCTGATCGCCGCGCCCGGCGCACGGCTGGACGTCGACGACGTGCTCGCCGCGGTGGCCGGGCGACTGGCCCGGCACAAGCTGCCCACCCGGGTACGCGTGGTCGCCGACCTGCCGCTGCTGCCGTCCGGCAAGGTCGACCGACGCGCCGCGCTGACATTGTTCGAGGGGGAGAACTGATGCAGCTGGGGTCGTGTTTTCTCGATTCGTTGACGGTCACCAGCTTCTTCGGCAACGCCGAGATGCGCGGGGTGTTCAACGACCGGCAGCTGATGCAGTCCTGGCTGGACGTGGAGGCCGCGCTGGCGCGTGGGCAGGCGTCGCTGGGGATCATCCCGCAGGCTGCCGCGGATGCCATCTCGGCGACGGCCCGGCTGGAGAAGCTGGACGCGGCGGCCCTGGCCTCCGATGCCGAGGACACCGTGCACCCGCTGGTGCCGCTGGTGCGTGCCCTGACCGCGGCCTGTCCGGGCGACGCGGGACGTTACGTGCACCTGGGCGCCACCACGCAGGACGTGATGGACACCGGCTTCGTGCTGCGGGCCCGGGCCGGCCTGGACATCGTCGGCCGTCAGCTCGACGAGTTGGTGCGGCTGTTGCGGCGGTTGGCGCTGCGGCACCGCAGCACCCCGATGCCGGCGCGCACCCACGGTCAGCAGGCGTTGCCGACGACGTTCGGGCTGCGTCTGGCGGTGTGGCAGAGCGAGTTGCAGCGTCACCGTGCCCGGCTGCGGGAGATGCGCGCCCGGCTGTTGGTGACGAGCATGGGTGGGGCGGCGGGCACCATGGCCGGGTACGGGCCGCAGGCGTTCGCGCTGGAGCGGGCCGTCGCCGAGGAGTTGGGGCTGGGGGTGGCGGACACCCCCTGGCATGCCACCTCCGACCGGTTCGCCGAGTGTCTGATGGTGCTGGGTCTGGTGGCGTCCAGCGGCGAGAAGCTGGCTCGGGAGGTCTACTTCCTGGGTCGTACCGAGGTCGGTGAGGCGTACGAGCCGCAGCGGGCGACCCAGGTGGGCAGCAGCACCATGCCGCACAAACGCAACCCGATCCGCTGCGAGGCGGTGATCGCGGCGGCCAGTACGCTGCGGGCGCAGGTGCCGTTGGCGCTGCAGACGATGGTCGCGCAGGACGACCGGGACATGGGCGTCGGCATGACGCTGTGGAAGCTGCTGCCGGAGTGTTTCATCCTCATCGGCGGTGTCCTGGAACGCCTGGTGGAGGTCTTCGGTGACCTGGGTGTGAATCCGGACCGGATGCGCGCCAACCTCGACATCACCGGCGGGCTGGTGCTGTCGGAGGCGGTGATGTTGCGGCTGGCCGGCCCGTTGGGCCGTGAGCAGGCGCACCACCTGGTGATGCGGGTGGTGCGCGACAGCCTGGAACAGGGTCGCCCGTTCGCCGAGGTGCTGCGCGGCGACCCGGAGGTCGCTGCCGCCCTGTCCGGCGGGGACATCGCCGAACTGCTCGATCCCCTGTCGTACGTCGGTCACGCCGCCGCCCTGGTGGACCGCGCCCTGCTCACCTCGGAGTCGCCCTGATGAACGCACCGTCCGTGTTGCTGGAGCGGGCCGGCCGGCTGGCCCGGATCACGCTGAACCGCCCACACCGGCGCAACAGCTTCGACCTGGCGATGCTGGCCCGGTTCGAGGACGTGCTGCACGAGGTGGGCCGCGACTCCGAGGTGGAGGTGCTGGTGCTCACCGGCGCCGGATCGGCGTTCTGCGCCGGCACCGACCTCGACGAGCTGGCCACCCTGGACGCGGCCACCACCATGCACGTGCAGCGCCGTACGGCCGAATTGGTGGAGCGCTGGTACCGGATGGAGCAGACCACGGTGACCGTGTTCAACGGCCCGGCGATCGGCTCCGGCGCGGTGCTCGGCCTCGCCGCCGACCTACGGGTGGCCGCCGACAGCTGCTTCTTCACCTTCCCCGAGGTCACCTTCGGCATCCCGCTGACCTGGAGCGGCATGGCGATCCTGGCCGACCTGGTCGGCGCGGACCGGGCGAAGCGCTGGCTGCTGCTGGGCGATCGGATCACCCCGGCCGAGATGCTGCGGCACGACCTGGTCACCGCGGCGGTGCCGGCGGACGAGCTGGGCGCGGCGTGTGACGCGGTCATCGAACGGCTGCTGGCCGTCTCGCCGGTGGGTCGGTCGATGACGAAGCGCGCCGCGCGGCTGGCCGGGCCGAGGTTCGAGGCCGCCGCCAACGATTCGTATCTGGGGGCATTGAGCGTCGCGTTGCGGCCGGCGGGCGCCTATCCGAAGGGCGGGAAGTCGTGAAGGTGTACCAGTTGCTGGCGGATGCGCTTGTCGCCCAGGGCGTCGACACGGTGTTCGGTCTGCTCGGCGACGCGAACATGTTCCTCGTCAGCGACCTGGTGGCCCGGCACGGCGTGCGGTTCGTGGCGGCCCGCAACGAGAACGCCGCGGTGATGATGGCCGACGGGTACGCCCGCGCGACCGGTCGGTGCCCGGTGGCCACCGTGACGCAGGGCCCGGGATTGGCCGTGGCCGGTGCCGCGCTGACCATCGCCCGTCAGGCGCGTACGCCGCTGGTGCTGGTGGCGGGTGACACCCCGCCCGGCGATCCGCAGCACGTGCAGAGCTTCCCGCAGCAGCCGTTCGCGTTGGCCACGGCGGGTGAGATGGTGCCGGTGGTGGCCGCGGCGAACGTGGCCCGGGACGTCGCCACGGCGTTCCGGCTGGCCCGCTCGGCTCCTGGGCCGGTGGTGTTGAACGTGCCGATCGATCTGCAGGACGAGGACGTCGCGGACGACGTGCCAGCGCCGGTCGCCGTGGCGGCTACCCGCCGGCCGGGGCCGGCGGCGGCGCACCCGGACGACGTGGCGATGCTCGCCGCGCTGCTCCAGCAGGCCGAACGGCCGGTGGTGCTGGCCGGGCGGGGCGCGGAGACGGCTGCGGCGGCGGTACGGGAGTTGGCGGATCGCAGCGGGGCGGTGCTGGCCACCACGCTGATGGCCGGGGGTCTGTTCGCCGGCCATCCGTACTGTCTGGGGGTGGCGGGCGGTCTGGCCCGGCCGCTGACCCGGCGGGTGTTGGGTGAGGCGGACCTGGTGGTGGCGTTCGGTGCCGGGCTCAACCGGTGGACCGCGGACCACGGCCGGCTGTTCGGCCAGGCCAGGGTGGTGTGCGTCGACATCGACCCGGCGGCGTTGGGTGACCGTTGGCCGGTGGATGTGCCGGTGGTGGGCGACGCGGAGATGGTCGCTTCGGCGGTGTCGGCGGCGCTACCGGTGATCTCGCGGCCGCAGTGGCGGTCGGCGGAGCTGGCCCGGCAGGTGGCGGCGGCCGACGCGTTCGCCGGGCTGGAACCGTTGCAGGCGGCGGACCGGATCGACCCGAGGGCGTTCATCCGGGTGTGCGCCCGCAGACTGCCGCCACAGCGCACCACTGTGGTGGGGGTGGGGCACTTCGGCGGCTGGCCGAACCTGCTGCTGGATTCACCGGCGACGGACCGGGCGCTCATCGCGCCGTGGGAGTTCGGCAGCATCGGCGTGGGGCTGCCGTTCGCGGTGGGTGCCGCGGTGGGCCGCCCGGACCGGCCGGTGGTCGCGTTCGAGGGTGACGGCAGCCTGTTGACCGGGCTCGGTGAGCTGGACACGTTGGCCCGTACCGGCGCGGCGGTGCTGTTGATCGTCCTGGACGACTCGGCGTACGGGGCGGAGGTGCGCAAGTTGCGTCCGCGTGGGGTGGATCCGTCGCTGGCCCGCTTCCCCGAACGTGACCTCGCCGCGGTGGCCCGGGCGCTGGGTGTGCCGGCCTGGACGGTGACGGACGAGGCCGGTGCCGACGCCGCGTTCGACGCGGTGCTGCCGGTCACCGGCCCCGCCCTGCTGCACGTGCGGGTGCACCCGGACGCCGTGCAGGAACACTTCTGAGCCGGTCAGTCCCCCCAGACCGCACCCACGCCATGACCCAACTGACGCGACAGCTCGTTCGCCGTGCGTACGGCGGCGGCGGCCAGTTCGGCGACGCGGGTCTCGTCGAGGCGGAAGATCGGCCCGGAGATGCTGATCGCGGCGGTGACCTGGCCGAGCCGGTCGCGTACCGGCGCGGCGACGACCCGCAGGCCCTCTTCGCTCTCCTCGTCGTTGAGCGCCCATCCCTGCTCGCGGACCTGGTGCATCCGCTTGGCGAAGGTGTCCAGGTCGGTGATGGTGTTCGGGGTCAGCGGCGTGAACTGGGTGTCGGCGAACATGGCGCGGATCTGCTCGTCGTCGAGGTCGTGCAGCAGGGCCTTGCCGGCTGCGCTGCACCACAGCGGGATGCGCCGGCCGAGGCGGGAGACGAGCTGCACGTTGCGGGTGCCGCGCTCGATGTAGATCGACAGGGCATCCAGCTCGTCGCGGATGGACAGGTTGACCGACTCGCCCTCGTCCTGGGCGAGCTGGTGCAGCAGTGGCCGGGCCAGGGCGTGCATGTCGAGCCCTTCGAGGAAGCAGGCGCCCAGCTCGAAGACGGTGACCCCGAGCCGGTACGCGCCGGTCTCCTCGTTGCGTTGCAGGAAGCCGGTGTCGGCGAGCGCCCGGAACAACCGGCTGGCGGTCGACTTGTGCAGTCCCAGCTCGCGACTGACGTCGCTGACCTTGCGTTCGACGCCGCCACTGCGGAAGGCCAGCAGCACGCTGAGCGCGCGGTCGAGCGCCTGGGTGCCCGATTCCCGGGCGGCCGGTCCCTCCGCAGCTGGGGACGGTCCTGCGACCTGCGACATCTTGCTTCCCACCTTCTCGGTTGCTAGTGTTTCACAATATAAACCACGGACCACATTATGGTCCATGCACGGGACCACATGGTCCGTGTGAGGTCAAAGCCAAACCACTCGTCATCACGAGTCGGAACCCATGAGGCGTCGCATGACCAAGACGTTGAACCCGATCGACCTCGAGATCGTGACCGAAGGTCTCATCTCGATCGTGCGCGAGATGCGCCAGACGATCTTCCGCACCGCGCACTCCCCCGTCATCGCCGACGCACAGGACTTCTCCTGCGCGTTGTTCGACCCGCAGGGTCAGATGGTGGCCCAGGGCCGGGACATGCCAGGGCACGTCATCGCCATGCCGGCTTCCGTCGCCGAGATCTTCGCCGACTTCGCCGACGAGATGCGCCCCGGCGACCTGTACATCGTCAACGATCCGTACCGGGGCGGCAGTCACCTCAACGACGTCACACTGATCACCCCGGTCTTCGTCGACGGCGAGTTGTTCCTCTTCCCCTGCGTGCGCATGCACTGGGCCGACATCGGCGGGATGACTCCCGGCAGCGTCTCCGGACAGGCCACCGAGATCCTTCAGGAGGGGTTGCGGATCCCGCCGATCAAGCTGATCGAGCAAGGCCGCCCCAATGCCGCCGCGTACGCCATCCTCTTCGCCAACGTGCGGATGGCCGACGAGCGTCGCGGCGACCTGGAGAGCTGCATCGCCGCCTGCTTCACCGCCGAGCGGCGACTGCGCGAACTCGTCGGCCGCTACGGCGCGCAACTGCTGCTCGACAGCGTGGCCGCCAACATGGACCGCACCGAGCAGCGGCTGCGCGACCGCATCCGGCAACTGCCCGACGGTGTCTACCGCTACGAGGACTACCTCGACCTCTACACCGACGGGCGGTACGACCCCGCGCTGGTGCGCTGCGTGCTCACCATCGACGGCGACGAGATCGACGCCGACTTCCGGGGCTCCTCCACACAGGTCGCCGCCGTGGTCAACTCCTCGCGGGCGATGACCGTCGCCGGCGTCTTCATCGCCGTCAAGAGCGCGCTGGACCCCGGCGGCCTGGTCAACCACGGCGCCTTCCGGCCGCTGCGGGTGCACACCGAGCCGGGCACCGTCGTACACGTCGCCTACCCCGCGCCCGCCAACGCGCACAGCGAGGTACGCAAGCGGGTCATCTCCGCGGTCATGGCCACGCTGAGTCAGGTCGCACCCGACCTCATCGCAGCCGACCAATTCGGAACCACCTTCCAGAACCTCATCGGTGGCGTGGACCAACGCACCGGCCGGTCCTACCTGTACTACGACTACCCCGCAGGTGGCAACGGCGGCTTCCTGGAATCCGACGGTCCGAGCGCGATGAACCCCGTCGACCTCGGCGACATCTCCACCATCCAGTCCGTCGAGCGGCTGGAGACGGAGATCCCGATCGTCGTCGACGCCTCCGAGTTGCGGCTCGGCTCGTGCGGCGACGGGGCACGCCGGGGCGGGCTGGGCAGCCGACGCGAGACGCGGCTGCTCGCCAGCAACGGGGCGTACTCCGTGCAGACCGACCGCACCACCGTGCCGCCGTACGGTCTGCACCGTGGTGGCCCCGGTGCCCCCACCGTGACGTTCGTGCGCCGCGCCGACGGCGAACGGGTCGACTTCGACACCCCCGGCAAGGTGGCCGGCTTCGCGATGCGCAGCGGCGACGTGCTCGTCATGGAGTCCGCCGGTGGCGGCGGTTGGGGCGATCCGCTCGACCGTGAACCCGCCGCCGTCGCCGACGACGTGACGCAGGGCTACCTGGATGCCGACGACGCGCAGCACCGCTACGGCCTGCGGTTCGACGCCGACGGCCGGGTCGATGCCGCAGCCACCGCGGCGGCCCGGCAGGAACTACGCCGCCAGCGCACCTGGCTGCGGGTCAGCACCACCGGCCGGCAGCCGTACACCGGGGAGCGTGGCCGGCGACGGCTGGCCTACGTGGGCCCGGGCACCGGCCTGGCCGAGGGTGCCCTCGTGGAGATCCACGGCCCGCACCCCGCGCCCCTGCGGGCCTGGGTCCGACACGACCCCGACCTGACCGACGACCAACTGGCCCTCGACGACGACGGGCTGCAGATCCTCGGCGCCGAACCCGACGAGCGCACGTTCGTGCGGGTGCTGGCCGACCGGGGCACGACCGGGGAGGGACCGGCATGAGCAGAGTCTTCCGCGTGCCCGTGGCACCCGCCCGGTCGGGTGGTGTCCGCCGCTACGACACCACCGAACGACCTTCGGCGGAGTCGGCGCCCGCCCGCGCCGGCATCGTCGCGGGGGTGCTGAGCCCGCACCCGCCGCACCTGATCTACGCGGAGAACCCGCCGCAGAACGAGCCGCGGTCCACCGGCGGCTGGGAGGTGCTGCGCTGGGCGTACGAGCGGCTGCGCAAGCGCATCCGCGAGGTGCACCGCCCCGACGTGCTGATCGTGCACGCCCCGCACTGGATCACGATGGTCGGTCACCACGTCAACTGCGTGCCCAACCCGCGCGGTGTCTCCGTCGAGCCGATCTTCCCGCACCTGTTCCGGTACTCCTACGACTTCCGTACCGATGTGGAGCTGGGCGAGGCCATCGCCGACGAGGCCACCGACCTGGGCCTGGTCACCCGCAAGCTGCACGACCCCCGGGTACGGGTGGACTACGCCACCATCGGCGCCTTGCACCTGGTCAACCCGGCCTGGGACATCCCGGTGGTGTCGTTGTCGGCAAACAACAACCCGTACTTCTACTCCGAGGCGTCGCTTGAGGAGATGGAGGTGCTGGGCGAGGCGACCCGCCGGGCCGTCGAGCGGACCGGCCGCCGGGCCGTGCTGCTGGCCTCGAACTCCCTGTCCCACCTGCACTGGCACGAGGAGCCGGAGCTGCCGGAGGACATGGAACGCGAGCACCCGTACAACAACCACCAGTACCGCTGGGACATGAAGCTGCTGGAGGCGATCCGTCGGGGGCCGACCGCGCCGCTGCGCGAGCTGATCACCGAGCACATCGAGGCGACCGCGTCGGAGACCAAGGCGGGCAGCCTGACCTGGATGTTGGCCGCGATGGGCTGGCCGCAGGTGCCCGGCGACGTCATGGGCTACGGAACGATCATCGGCACCGGCAACGCGGTCGTCGAGTGGACGCCCGAAGGAGGACACCGTGGCTGACACCGGCATCGTCGCCGGGGCGCTGCTGCCCGGCATGCCGCACCTGCTGGCCGAGAAACCCGCGCAGTGCTGGGCCGACCTGGCCGCCGCCGCCCGGGAGGTGGGCGATCGGCTGCGTCGCCTCAAGCCCGACGTGGTGCTGCTGCTGTCCACCCAGTGGTTCACCGTCCTGGGCCACCAGTTCCAGTGCGACCCGAACCCGCGCGGCGAGCACGTCGACGAGAACTGGTACGCCTACGACTACGGCGAGCTCCGCTACGACCTGCGCTTCGACGTGCCGTTCACCGAGCGGTGGACCGATCACGTGAACAAGGCCGGCATGCAGGCCCGGCGTACCCGCTACGACGGCTTCCCGATCGACACCGGCACCATCGTCACCTCGGCGCTGCTCGACCCGGACCGCGAGCTGCGCTGGGCGCAGGTGTCCTGCAACCTGTACGCCGACGCGGAGACCCTCGCCGACGTCGGTGCGGCCGGTGCCGCCGCGGCCCGCGAGGCCGGTGTCCGTGCCGCCGTCGTCGTGGTCACCGGCATGTCGTCCGGTCTGATCCAGCAGTGGATCGAGCCGCACTCCGATCACGTCAGCGACCCCGGGCACGACCGCTGGAACCGGCGGGTGCTGGACCTGCTCACCGCCGGCAAGGTCGACGAGGTGTTGAAGATCCGCGAGGACTTCGCCCGGCAGGCGCAGGCCGACAGCCAGTTCCGCGCACTGGCGTTCGCCGCCGGTGCCGGAGCGACCGCCGGTCCGGCGCAGCTGCACGCATACGGACCGCTCTGGGGCACCGGCGGCGCCGTCCTGTCCTGGAACCTGCCCTGAACATCGGAAAAGGAGAACCCATGCGGAACATGGCTGCCGGCTTCGTCGAGGCCGAGGGCTACACCGCCATCTTCGACGCGGTCGACGCGATGGTGAAGGCCACCGAGGTCGAGGTGACCCGCGTCGTGCGCCTCGGCGGCGGCATCGTCGCCGTCGCCCTGCGCGGCGACCTGGCCACCGTCGAGGAGGCCGTCGACATCGGCGAGGAGACCGCCAAGGCCAAGAGCCGGAAGGTGCGCTCCATCGTCTTCGCCAGCCCCTGTGACGCGGTCTCGGCGCTCGCCGTCGACCCCCGCCTCGTCGGCAACTGACCCGGTAAGGAGAACAACACATGCCTTCTGACATCGCCATCGGCATCGTCGAGACCCGGGGCGTGGTGGCCCTGTCCGCCGGGATCGAAGCCATGATCAAGACCGCGGACGTGCGCTGCATCGCCGTGGAGCGGGTGACCAGCGGCTACCTCGCCGCCGCCGTGCAGGGCACCCTCGCCGCCGTCCGGCAGGCCGTGGCCTCCGGCGAGGCCGCCATCCGGCAGCACGGCGAGCTGCGCAGCTCGCAGGTGTACCCCAAGCCGCACCCCACCACGGCGGCGCTGCTTGAGGACCCGGAGGCCGCCCGCATCCGGGAGGTCATGGCAAGCCTGCGGGGAGACGGCTGATGATTCTCGGTGAGGTCGTCGCCAAGGTCTGGCCGGACAAGATCCTGCCGACGTTGCAGGGTCGCCGGCTGGTGCTGGTCCGGCCGCGCACCGAAGGGCCCGACCTGGTCGCGATCGACCCGCTCAACGTCGGCGTCGGCACCGTCGTGCTGGTCGCCACCGACGAGGCGGCCGCCGCGGCCACGGGCGAGCCGACGGCCGACGCAGCCGTCGTGGCGCTCGTCGCTGACTCCACCACCGAACGATAGGGAACCAGGCCCATGACATCCGGGCGTACCACCCGTTGGCCGAGCGGCCTGATCGACGGGCGCCGCAGCGGCGACCTGCTGCTACCGAACTACGTCGGCGGTGAGTTCGTCACCGGCGGCACCTCGTTCGCGAAGGTGTCGCCGGTGACCGGCGAGACGCTGCTGCACGTCGCCGAGGCCGACCAGGCCACCGTGGACGCCGCGGTGACCGCCGCACGGGCCGCGCTGCGCGGCCCGTGGGGTGCCATGGGCGAGGGCGAGCGGGCGGCTGTGCTGCGCCGGGTCGCCGACGAGTTGGAACGCCGTTTCGACGACCTCGTCGCCGCCGAGGTCGCCGACACCGGGAAGTCGGTGGCCCAGGCCCGCACCCTGGACATCCCGCGCGGTGCGGCGAACTTCCGGACGTTCGCCGACATCATCACGGCCACTCCGACGGAGTCGTTCACCACTGTCACCGCGAGCGGTGGGCGGGCGCTGAACTACGCGGTCCGCAAGCCGGTCGGCGTGGTGGCGATCATCGTGCCGTGGAACCTGCCGCTGCTGCTGCTGACCTGGAAGGTGGCACCGGCACTGGCGTGCGGCAACGCGGTGGTCGTCAAGCCCAGCGAGGAGACGCCGTCGTCGGCGACCGTGCTGGCCGAGGTGATGGCCGCCGCCGGTGTGCCCGACGGGGTGTTCAACCTGGTGCACGGCTTCGGTCCCGGCTCGGCGGGTGAGGCGCTCACCCGCCATCCCGGGGTGGACGCGATCACCTTCACCGGCGAGTCCGCCACCGGCTCGGCCATCATGCGCGCCGCGGCCGACGGGGTGAAGGCGGTGTCGTTCGAGCTGGGCGGCAAGAACGCCGGGTTGGTCTTCGCCGACGCCGACCTGGACGCGGCCGTCGAAGGTTCGGTGCGGTCCAGCTTCACCAACGGTGGTCAGGTCTGCCTGTGCACGGAACGGATCTACGTGCAGCGGCCGGTCTTCGAGGAGTTCGCGGCCCGGCTGACGAAGCGGGCCGAGGAGCTGGCGTTCGGTTGGCCGTCCGAGCCGGCGACGATGACGATGCCGCTGATCTCGGCCAAGCACCGGGAGAAGGTGCTCGGTCACTACGAGCTGGCCCGCACCGAGGGGGCCACCGTGCTGGCCGGCGGTGGCGTGCCGGTGTTCGGCGACGACCGCGACGGCGGCTCGTACGTGCAGCCCACCGTTCTGACCGGGTTGGGGCGGCACGCCCGCACCATGCGGGAGGAGATCTTCGGGCCGGTCTGCCACATCGCGCCGTTCGACGACGAGGACGAGGCGTTCGCGCTGGCCAACGACAGCGAGTACGGCCTGGCCGCCACCGTGTGGACCCGCGACGTGGGTCGGGCGCACCGGGCCGGGGCACGGCTGGACGCCGGCCTGGTCTGGGTGAACACGTGGTTCCTGCGGGACCTGCGCACCCCGTTCGGTGGGGTGAAGGCGTCCGGCGTGGGACGCGAGGGCGGCACCCATTCGCTGCACTTCTACTCCGAACTCACTAACGTCTGCGTGGACCTCGGATGAGCGCCGACATCAAGGCCGCGGCCGCGGCGCTGCGCCAGGCGTACGCCACCGGGGTGGCCTGTCAGCCGCTGCGCGACGACCTGCTGCCGGCCGGCGACCTGACCGCCGCGTACGCCGTGCAGCAGGCCCAGGTCAGCGACTGGCTGGCCGAGGGTCGCCGGCTGGTCGGGGCGAAGGTGGGCCTGACCTCGCGGGCGGTGCAGGAGGCGTTCGGCGTCTTCCAACCCGACTTCGGTGTCCTCTTCGCCGACATGGCCGTACCCGACGGCGCCGAGATCGACCCGCGGACCCTGCTGCAGCCGCGCGTCGAGGCGGAGGTCGCCTTCGTCCTCGGCCGCGACCTGCCCTACGACCAGGTCACCGTCGCCGACGTGGTGCGGGCCACCGACCACCTGCTGCCCGCCATCGAGATCGTCGACTCGCGGATCGCGAACTGGGATATCTCCATCGTGGACACCGTGGCCGACAACGCCTCCAGCGGCAGGTACGTGCTCGGCACCAGTCCGCGCCGGCTGGGCGAGGTCGACCTGCGGCTCTGCGGTGCCGTGCTGGAGCAGGGCGGCGAGCCCGTCTCCGTCGGGGCCGGGGCGGCGTGCCTGGGCAATCCGTTGCACGCCGTCGCCTGGCTGGCGGGGACCCTCGCCGCGAACGGTCGGCCGCTGCGGGCCGGGGACACCGTGTTGTCCGGCGCGCTCGGCCCGATGGTGGCGGTGACCCCGGGCGCGGCGTACGAAGCCCGCATCTCCGGCCTGGGCAGCGTCCGGGCCTGCTTCTCGAAAGGTGGCTCGTGAGCGCGAGGAGTGAGCCGGTTTTGCGAGCCCCGCAGTCGAGAACGAAAGGTGGCTCGTCATGAGCACCGGCGTGGCGGTGATCGGTTCCGGCAACATCGGCACCGACCTGATGATCAAAGTGTTGCGGCTGTCGGAGTCGCTGCGGATGGTGGCGATGGTCGGTATCGACCCGGACTCCGACGGTCTGGCCCGGGCCCGCCGGCTCGGTGTGGCCACCACCGCCGCAGGTGTCGACGGGCTCGTCGCGATGCCGGAGTTCGCCGACGTCGGGATCGTCTTCGACGCCACGAGCGCGGGCGCGCACCGGCACAACGACGCGGTGCTGCGCGCCCACGGCCGCCGGGTCGTCGACCTGACCCCGGCCGCCATCGGCCCGTACGTGGTGCCACCGGTCAACCTCGACGCCCACCTGGGCGAGCGCAACGTCAACATGGTGACCTGCGGCGGTCAGGCGACCGTGCCGATCGTCGCGGCCGTCGCCGCGGTCACGCCGGTGGCGTACGGCGAGATCGTCGCCTCGATCTCGTCCCGCTCGGCGGGTCCGGGCACCCGCGCCAACATCGACGAGTTCACCGAGACCACCGCGCGGGCCATCGAGGTGGTCGGCGGGGCGGGCCGCGGCAAGGCGGTGATCGTGCTGAATCCGGCGGAGCCGCCGCTGCTGATGCGCGACACGGTCTACTGCCTGTGCCCCGGTCCGGACGCCGACCGGGCCGCGATCACCGCGTCGGTGGAGGCGATGGTGGCGGCGGTGCAGCAGTACGTGCCCGGCTACCGGCTCAAGCAGCAGGTGCAGTTCACCGAGGTGGACACGCATGTGCCGGCGCTCGGCGGGCACTTCACCGGCCTTCAGGTCTCCGTGTTCCTCGAGGTCTCCGGTGCCGGCCACTACCTGCCCGCGTACGCGGGCAACCTGGACATCATGACAAGCGCCGCGCTGCGTACGGCCGAACGGATGGTCTCGTCGTGACCGATCTCTACATCCAGGACGTGACGCTGCGCGACGGCATGCACGCCATCGCCCAC